>DAOUTQ010000042.1 GCA_030668615.1 Bacteroidales bacterium
AAATATACAAAAAAAGCAGGGAGAATTTCCCTGCCTTTTTCTTAAATAATATGATATTACAAATTCATTTTTTTTGATATTTCAAGCATTTTATCAATTGATTTTTTTGCCTTTTTTATAATATCTTCACTTAAAATTACTTCTGGTAACTCATATTTTAAAGTATTATAAATTTTATTTACCGTAATTAGTTTCATAAAATTACAATCATTACAACCGCAAGTTGAATCTTTTGGTGGTGCAGGAATATAATTTTTCTCAGAATTCTGTTTTTTCATTTGATGTAAAATTCCTGATTCTGTTGCTACAATATATTCGTTACTATCATCTGTTTTTGTGAAATTAAGTAATGCAGCTGTAGATCCAATAAAGTCTGAAACCAATTGTATCGGCTTTTCACATTCAGGATGTGAAATTATTTTTGCATTTGGAAATTCTTTTTTAAGATCCAGAATAGCTTCTAATGAAAATTCTTCGTGAACATGACATGCTCCATTCCAAATTACCATATTTTCACGCTCTGTTAATCTTTTTATGTAACCTCCTAAATTTCTATCTGGTGCAAATATTATTTTTTGTTCTTTTGGTAATGATTCAACAATTTTTAATGCATTTGTAGAAGTACAACAAATATCAGTCATTGTTTTTATTTCTGCTGTAGTGTTTACATAAGATATAACTATATGATCTGGATGTGCATCAATAAATTTTTTAAACTCATCTGGTGGACAAGAATCAGCTAATGAACAACCAGCATTTAAATCAGGAATTAATACTTTACTATTTGGTGCTAAAATTTTAGCTGTTTCTGCCATAAAATGAACTCCTGCAAATAATATTATATCTGCATCTGTTTCAGCTGCCTTTTGCGATAATGCTAAACTATCACCAACAAAATCTGCTAAATCTTGTATATCAGCAGTTTCATAATAATGTGCAAGGATAATTGCATTTTTTTCTCTTTTTAACTTATTAATTTCTTCAATTACATTGATATTTTTATCAATTTTCTTGTTCACAAATCCGTTTCTAATAAGTTCGTTTTTAACAATCATATTATATATATTATATATATTACTTATTTATTTATCTAGTATAATAATAATAATGTCCTGTTAATACTGTTGTAAAAAATTTAACTGAACACTTGTTTTTATCGTTTTTAAAAAGATTTTAATACTCTTTCAACAATAAATATTTTGTTAATTGTACTGATAATTAATATAATCTGTATTTTATTAACACGCTGTTAATACTTATATTTCTTAATAAATATTTAGCAATATATACACAATTTATGTTGAAATATTGTTCAATAATTAAGGCTTAAAACTAAAAAATATTTTTTGATTTTAAATAAAAAAGTATATATAGAATATCGATATTAATAAACCAAACAAAAGTTTTTAGTTTTTATTGACTTTAATTAACAATAAATTAACACAAGAACGTCAGTTAATTAACAATTTGAATAGAATTATATTGATGCTATTAAGTAACTTAATATAAGAACAATATATATGTTAAGTAATATTATTATTTAGTTGAAAAATCACTAAAGCAACATAATCAATGTATTAAATATCTAATTTAAAAAATGAGATAAAATAGTTAAATTTGAAATAGAAAAAATTATAACTTAAATTAAATATGACAAAAATATCAATAGGAATAGCAGCAGATCATGCAGGATTTGATTTTAAAGAAAAATTGAAATTGGAATTAGAAAAAGAAGGATATGAAGTTAAGGATTATGGAACTTATTCCGATGAAAGTACAGATTATCCTGATTATGCTCATCCATTAGCAGATGCTATTGAAAACGGAATACATAAAACCGGGATAACACTTTGTGGTAGTGGAAATGGTATTAATATGACAGCAAATAAATATCAATCTGTAAGAGCTGCTCTATGTTGGAATAAAGAAATTTCAGAATTGGCAAGATTACATAATGATGCGAATATTTGTTCTTTACCAGCAAGGTTTGTTGATTATAATATGGCAAAAGAGATTGTAAATATATTTTTAAATACTAAATTTGAAGGAGGAAGACATTTAAGAAGAATAGAAAAAATACCTGTTCATTAAAATAAGCATTATGTTATCAAATACATGCAAATATGCCATTAGAGCCGTAATATACTTGGCACTTAATGGAAACAAAAAGAAAATAGGAATAAAGGAAATCTCTAAAGAATTAGAAATTCCCACACCATTTTTAGGTAAAATACTTCAACAGCTTGCAAAAAATAAATTACTGTCATCAACGAAAGGGCCAAATGGTGGTTTTGTTTTAGCTAAACCAGCATCAGAAATTACTTTATTAAATATCATAGAAATAATTGATGGTTTAGATTTATTTAATGATTGCTTAATTGGTATGAGATCATGTTCTGCAAATGCTCATAACGATGTCCAATGTCCTATACATCATAAATATTTACCAATAAGTAATAAAATTTATGAATTATTCGATAATGAGAACATTCAAATGTTAGCTGATGAAATTAGAGCATCTGATGGAAAAATTGGCTTATAAGTAATTTACTAACTTTAATTTTTTAAAGACATAAAAAAATAATATACCCGAAATACAACCTAAAGTATTTGCAATAACATCAAAAATCTCTACATATCTGTGAGTAGTAAAATAGTATTGAAACATTTCCATTATTATACCATACGAAATTATTAAAACTAAAGTAATAGTTATTTGTTCCTTTTTATTCAACGTTGTATTTCTATATAGTGATGCATAAAAAGAAATACTTAATAATAGGTGAAAAATATAATGAATGATTTTATCAAAATTAGGAATATTTAAAAAAGGTGCTTTATTAAAACTTTCTCCTGATGTTATACTTCCGTATAAAATGATAAATGATATTAATACTGGTTTCCAGTGTTTTAATAATTTCATATATATGTGCTAAACTATAAGAGGATATAAAGTTAATTTAAAATACTTCAATCTTAATCTTTTTTTTCATAACTTATAAAACGTTAAATTTATTATTATGATTGTTAAAGAAAAAAAGATAAAAGATATACTTAAGCAGCTACAAAAGGAAAAAATCAATACATGGTTTGATTTGGGCTTATTTCTTGATACAATAAAGGAAAATAGAAAAGTACCACAAAAACGATTTATAGGCTCATTTGATGATTTTAAATCATATATGTGTAAAAGAGATATTGCTTTTTTGACATATCAATATTCAGTTGATGGAGTTAGTATTGAAGTAAATAAATACACAAAGATTTTCACACAAAAATTTAAAGATCCAAAAGTTCATTATATCTCAGGAAAGTTTTTTCCTGAAGCAAAGAAAATAGTTCCAGAAAATGTAATAAAATATGAAGAGCCATTATTACAAGCTTTTAATGATTGGGATTTATATAATGATTTTTTCTTTACTAAACTTGAAAGAGGAAGTGAAGAATACAACGCTCTCATAAAAAAGTTTTGGAATCAAACATTAGAAATTGTTGAAAATTTAGGAAAATATATATTAGACAATGAAATAAGTTTGTTGTATTTAATTAACGTTTGTTCTAATCCAGGAAATGTTTCGTTAAGTCTTGCAGTTGTTCTATTATCAGAGTTATTGGGCATTCCTGTAATAAACAATAACCACGATTTTTATTGGGAAGGTGGAAATAGTAAAATAACTAAAAAACAAAAAGGATTATCTGATGGACCACGAGATTTCTTTTTCACGAACTCGCATGTAGGAGAATTCTTTTCAATTATTGAAGTGCTTTTTCCCTGGGAATCAAGAATATGGATTAATGTAAATATTAATAAACAGCAGTCTGAACATCTTATAAAGGTAAATGGTCATAATCCGGCAAATGTTATAGAAATTGGAACAGCAGTTGATACAACTGAATATCAAAATTCATCTAAAAGAAAAAAAATAAATACATTTTATCAGTTTGAGCAAATATTAAGTAGATATTCAAAAACTTTAATAAGTTATTCGGTTAGTGATGTATTAAATACTGATTTGGTTTCTCCGGAAAATCCAAGACCATTATTAATTGGTGCAAAAAAAACAAAAACAAAACAAAATTTTTTAAATGAAAATATTGTCTTTTTGCAGCCAACAAGAATAATATCGAGAAAAAGAATTGAAATAGGTTTTGAATTAATAGAGCATTTATTTGAAAATGAAAATTTTTATAAAAAATTTAGCGAAACCAAACATCTTAAGTTAACTATTATTATAACAGGACCAATTGCTGCCGGTCATTTTGAATATTTCAAAAGATTAATAAAGAAATTTAGTGATTTACTAAATACTTTAGATGAAAAGGTAAGAAATAAGGTGTACTTAGCATTTCTTTTTAGTGAGCTGGATAAAGCAAAGTTCAAATCTCATTTTGAAGAACCAGTAGGAATTCCAGAGCTTTATAATATTGCATCATTAATATTATTACCAAGTAAAACAGAAGGGCGAGGATTGCCAATTATTGAAGCCGCAGCTTGTGGAACACCTATTTTTTGCAGTAGATACTTTCCTGAAAACGTTTATTCTGAGGTTATTGGTGAGCATTTACCACATATAGACCGATTAAAGGTTATTGAGTTTAATGGAAAAAACATTACTAAAAAGCATATAAAAAAGATTATAGAAAGAGTATTTTTTCCACATAAATTTTCTCATGAAATTACACACAACCATAATGTTGTAAATAATAGATATAGTTTAGATTCACTTAAAAACAACATAGATGATATTTGTTATAGACTTTATAGTCAATTAAAGTCTAATAGGAAAAACCTAAATACAGTAAAAAAAGCATTTATAGAATATAAAGCATTGTGTAATTATTCAAATAGTGATTTTAGAGATATTGTAAATACTGACAACAGAGAATACTTGCCTGGTTTTGGGAGAATGCGATTTATGATTCTACTGAAATCTCTTATTGATCCAAGTTATTTTAGGGTAGAAGAACAATATTTTAGAGGAATGATTTTTGGACATACAAAGGAATTATTAGAAAAAAGAAATAATAATATTACGGAAAAACAAAAAATAAGATTTTATAATACTATTGAAGGTATTTTTTTATTTAAAGAAGGAGAAAATATATTAAAACACGATCACTCATTGCCATATCGGCATAGAAATAAAAATTATTATCCATATCAAGATTTTACAATTCAGGAATTAAGCGGGTTAATTAATTATTTATATCTAGCGATAATAAAATCAAGAGAAAAAACAAAAATTAGAACAAACGCACATTTTTTTACAGATATAGATTTAGCTTTGTCGCAATTAACTTCAAGCACATATTTAGGTATAGACAATAGAAATAAATTAATTGAAAAACTGCAATCAAATGTTCCAATAGCTTATTTTCCAGGAAAATATATTAAAAATGAGCTTGAGTTTTTTGCCTTGCAAGCCGTAAGATCAAGGTTAGAGCTAGGGATAGAGGAAGAATTAACAGAAGAAACTATTAAAAAAAATGCGGATTATATATCAAGGATTTATATTTTAGTAAGCAAACAAACAACAATTGAAAATTATAATTCAGAGAGTATAAAAGAATTTATTACCAGTGGTTATGATGAAGAATTGTTTTTATTATATAAATATGAAATTTTACAGGTAATTGAAACTGATCAGTTATCTATTGGAATTCATTTTAATCAAATAGGAAAAGAAGGTTTAGCGATATTAAACAAAATAAAGAAAGAAAAAGGGTTTATAATTTCCAATAGGCAGGAATCGGCGGTTATGACAGATGTTGTTGATTTAGATAGATTTCATATTGGAAGAGTTGAGGATGAATTAACTGCTGCAATTATGGGAATACCAAAGGAGAGCGGCTACATTCAGTTTGTTCCAGCAGGAGTTCGTACAACACTTGCTTTTCCAACACCAGTTCAAACTGCAAAAGATTTTAATGAATATATTCATAGTAAAGAATTCAAATTAGCAATAAAGAAATTTGGAGAAAAAGAAGTATATGATATTCTTAAGAAAGATGCAGAAACCAAAATGTCGCCTATAAAAAAAGTAATTGGTGATTTGCTGAGAAATGAAAATCAGACTGAAGATGTAAGTTACGATTATGTGAGTGGAGTGTATAGTGATGGTTTACCATGGAACGGTGTTATTGCAAAAGCGAATTTAAATAAAGGTGGGAATTGGGAGTTTGTTGCAGAATCAAGTAAGAAAACAAAAAAAGTAACTGATTTCGTAAAAGAATTTGAAAAAAGCAAAGGAAGGAAAGTGAAAATTGCATGGAATGGGGGTTATATTCTTAATGCAGAGCTTGTTGGTAAATTAGGATTGCCAGAATCATATATTGGATCACCATTAGGGCTGTTAATTTCCGAAGGAAAAGTAATAAGTGCACCTTTATTTAATAAACCGGCTTTAGTTTTTAAAAATGGTAGCGTAAATATTCATAGAGTGAATTGTTCAAAGGGTATTATTGTTTCACGTGGAACAGACAGCATCGAGCTTTCTGAGGATCAATACAATCCAAAAACATTTTCACACAAAGCCCGTTTTTTCGATTTAATGTACGAAAAAGAGGAAATTGAAGTTGAGAAAAGTGTTGTTATTCAATTTGCCGGGAACGTCATTAAAAATATTAGCAAACTATCAGAAAGACAGTATGTTAAAACTGTTCCGGTTGGATTAACACTTGTGCTACCAATTAAAGATTTTCCAAACTCATGGAAAGTCAACGATGTTTTAGAAATAAAAGTTATTGGTCTTGAAAATATAAACTATGCTATAGAAGCAGGCCCGATGCTTATTGATAATGGAGAAATTACCCTAAATATGAAGGAAGAAGGATGGAAAACACAAAACTCTATTAAAACACAAGCAGCAAGATTGGATTATACAGATATGAGAGGACCTAAGATAGCTGCAGGAATTGACCAAGAAGGAAACCTTGTTGTACTTACAATAAATGGAAGAATAAGAGAATCTGTCGGAGCCACCCATTATGATATGGCAGAAATACTAAAAAAGTTTGGTATACAAAAGGCTATGGGTTTCGATCCTGGCGGAAGCAGTACATTGGTTGTAAATGGTCAAACATTAAATATTTCACCCTACAATAGCAAATACGAAGAAAATATTTATTCTTTGCCACCGGACCCTAGGGCAGTTTCAAACGTTATAATGGGATACATAAAAGAAAAGTAAATTGGCAGGAATATATTTACACATACCATTTTGTAAACGAAAGTGCGCTTACTGTGATTTTTATTCAATAGCAAATACAAAATTTATAGAAAATTTTGTTGAAACAATCTGCAAGGAAATAGAAATACAGAAATTTTATCTTGATAAAGAAAATATACAAACAATTTACTTCGGTGGTGGAACTCCTTCAATGCTTAACGAAAGACAAATTGAAAAAATTCTAAATACAATAAACAAACATTTTACTGTTGAAAAAAATAATGAAATTACATTAGAAGCCAATCCCGACGATTTATCAGAAAAATATTTGAAATCAATTAAAAAACTGGGAGTTAATCGTTTAAGTATTGGTATACAGTCATTTAATGAAGATGACTTATTGTTGATGAAGCGCAAACATTCTGTAAATCAGGCCAATAAAGCTGTAAAAGAATCGCAGGAGCAGGGATTTAACAATATTAGTGTAGATTTAATTTATGGTTTACCGGATCTTACAATAAAAAAATGGGAAGAAAATATTGACAAAGCTTTAAGTTTAAATATTCAACATATTTCTGCATACCATTTAACAATTGAACCGAATACTCTTTTTCAAAAAATGTATAAAAATGAAAAACTGAATTTGCCAATCGAAGAAGAAAGTTTGGATCAATTTAAAATGCTAATTGATAAAACAGCAAAAAATGGATTTTTGCACTACGAAATTTCCAATTTTGCGATAGATGGATCTATTTCGCTGCACAACGCAAATTATTGGATGGGAGTAAAGTATTTAGGATTAGGACCTTCTGCGCATTCCTATAATTTAACTTCACGACAATGGAATATTTCAAATCTTCACGAATATTTGGACACAATATCTAAAGGAAAAATACCATTCGAAACAGAAATTTTAACAAAAAATGAAAAATATAATGATTTTGTCATTACTTCATTAAGAACAATGTGGGGATTAAATACCGAAAAGCTAAAAAGAAAGATGGGAGAAAAATATGAAAAGTATTTTTTAGAAAAAGCAAAAAAATTCCTTGACAAAAATCTTTTGATACAATCTGAAAATAATATTATTTTAACAGACAAAGGAATGTTTATATCTGATAATATAATGCAGGACTTTTTTTATGATAAAATTGATTGAGTATGAAAAATGAAAACAATATAGAATATTTAAAGGGCAAAATAAAAGAGCTGGAATCAGACATAGATAATTTGCTTGGCGAAAAAAACAAAAAACTAAAAATAAGTGAAGAAATATTTATATTGTTATTTGAGAAGTCGCATGATCCAATTCTGATTATTGATGATTATAGTTTTGTTGAATGCAATAATGCTGCTGTAGAAATATTAGGCTTAACATCAAAGGAAGATATTTCTAATACGCACCCATCAAAGATATCTCCGGAATATCAGCCAGATGGTAATCTTTCGTTTGAAAAAGCACAGAAAATGATGGATATAGCCTATAAGAACGGTTATCATCGCTTTGAATGGTTACATAAAAACCTAAACGATGACGAAATTTGGATTGATGTTGCTTTAACAAAAATCCCTTACAAAGGGAAAGACATGATTTTTACAATATGGAGAAATATTTCAAAGCAGAAAGAATATGAACACAGTATTATTGAAAGCGAAAAGCGGTTTAGTTCTTTATTTGAACAGGCTGCAGATGGAATTTTGGTAGGTATAAAAGGAGGAGAGATAGTTGAAGCGAATGAAAGCATGGTAAAACTCACCGGATATAATAAGGAAGAATTAATCGGATATAATATTGAAAAACTTTTTGAAAAAGAAATGTTAAGTACTGAGCCCTTAAGATACGACTTAGTAAAAAAGGGTGATACAGTTATAAGAGAAAGAAATATTATTCGAAAAGACAAAAAAGTTATTGCAGTTGAAATGAATACTAGAGTACTTGAAGATGGAAGAATGCAAGCTTTATTTAGAGATTTATCCAAACGAAAAGAGGCAGAAAACGCGCTAAGAGAGAGCGAAGAAAAATATCGGAATATATTTCATAATTCACCACTCGGTATATTGCATTATGATATTAATGGTGTAATTACTGATTGCAACGATCATTTTATTAATATCATTGGATCAACTAAGCAAGTTTTAATTGGTTTAAATATGACAAAAGATATTAAAGATGAAAAAGTGAAAATTGCTGTGAAAAAATCACTGGAAAAAGGAGAAAGTTATTTTGAAGATTGGTATACGTCTGTTACCGCAAACAAAACTACTTTTGTAAGAATTTTATTTAAAAGTATTAAGGATGAAAAAAATAAAACTATTGCGGGGATAGGACTGATAGAAGATATAAGTGATAGAAAAAAGGCAGAACAAAATCAAAAACTATCTGAAGAAAAATTTCGCTTACTATTTGAAAATTCAAATGATGCTATTTTAGTATTAGATAAAGATATATTCATAGATTGCAATGAGAAAACATTAAAAATGTTTAAGTGCACAAGAGATCAAATTCTTGGAACTTCTCCACATTTAAATAGCCCAGAATATCAGCCAGATGGAAGAAAATCAAGAGAAAAAGTACTTGAAATTCTAAAAGATGTTTTAGCGGGTAAATCAGTGATTTTTGAATGGGTAAATAAAAGGTATGATGGTACAGAGTTTTATGCAGAAGTAAGTTTAAATAAGATCGAATATCAGAACAAAATTGCTATTCAGGCAATTGTAAGAGATATTTCTGAAAGAAAAGAACTTGAACAAAAAATATTCAATGCAGTAGCTGAAGCCGAAGAAAAAGAAAGGCAACGATTGGCCAGTGATATTCACGATGAAATTGGCCCACTTTTATCGAGCCTAAAAATGTACATCGAATCATTAAATGAGACAAATGATGCAAAAAAAGGAAAATTTCTAAAGTTACAGCTACAGAGTTTAATAAAGGAATCAATAATCAACTTAAGAGAAGTTTCCGATGCCTTAAGTCCTTATATGTTAATAAAATACGGCCTACGGTCAGCGATAAAATCATATTTGGAAAATTCAAAAGAACTAATAAAAATTTCTTTTAGAACAAATTTGAAAGAAGAACGTTTTCCTATTAATGTTGAAACTGTTTTTTTCAGAATCATTAAAGAGTTATTTAACAATACAATTAAACATGCAAAAGCCCAAAAAGTAAAAATAGTAATAGATTATAAGGATGAAAAGCTTATTTTGGTGTACGAAGATGATGGAGTTGGAATAAAAAGTGACGATTTAAAAAAACTTGAAAAAAAGGGCATAGGGTTGTTTAATATTATAAACAGAATTATGTCAATAAATGGAAATTACACTCTATTCACGGATCAGGTAAAGGGATTTAAATTTCAAATGATAAAAGAAATTAAAACTATAAAAAACTGAAAATATGAATATATTAATTGTTGATGATAACAAACAATTTCGAGGGGCTTTTAGATATATTATAGAAGAAAACTTTACCGATAAGTTTGAAGAATTATATGAAGCAGAAAATGGAGCTGAATGTTTAGAAATAATAAGAGAAAAAGCTGTTGATATAGTGTTTATGGATAAACAAATGCCTGTTATGGACGGTATTGAAGCAACAAAAAAAATAGTTGATAATTATCGAAATATAAGAATTATTGCTGTCTCCTTTCACTCTGAATTTGAAGATATAAAAAGCATGCTTGAAGCCGGAGCACGAAACTATATTATAAAAGAAGAAATTACTCCCAAAACAATTGCCAATAGTATGAATATTAGTTAGTTGCAATGCTAATAAGTTCTTCTAACTTCTGTTCTAAAGTATCGTAAGAAAAGTGTTTTTTTCCGAGTTGGTAATTAAATTCTGCAATTTCTTTATTTAAACTTTCATTATAAATTACGTCGTGCATTTCTTTTAAGGCAGTATTGGTAATTACTTTGTCTTCGAGCATTACAGCCTTAAAACCTTTGCTACCGATATCGGGCCAGTATACTGGTTTGTAATTGTTTACAAAAATTGGTCGCTTAGCTAAAACAGCTTCTACAAACGCATTTCCAAAACCTTCATAAGTACTAAAATAAGTACAAGCTCTGGCATATGCATAAGCGTCAGAAAGAGAGTAATTTTTCGACGTATTGCCCGATAAGCCTTTATTCGAAAAATCCTGATAGGCAAAACGAACTTGTTTGCTTAATTTTAATTTATGGATTTGTTCAGCCAGTTCCATATAATATAGATTACCGGCATCGTCGTTGTAATTGCCTGTAATAATTAATTTTAACCTTGGATCCTGAAGTTTATCAATTAGTTCTATAGCGGTTTCAATTCCTTTTCTTGTAACAACCCTGGTTATTTGGAAAAGAAGAATATCATTTTTATCGAGATCTAAGTCGTATAAAAAGTTTTTATTATTTTCATTTAATTCTCCGAACGGTTGATTAAAATTCATAACATTTGGAACAACAACCGAATCCCTGTTAAATTTTTCCTTTAATGTTTTTTGTGCATTTAAATTAATTACAGCATGAAAACTATTTGGTAAACGAAGTGGAAATTCGTTTTTAACAAATTCATTAATTTTAGGATGTGGAGAAACATATCTATCTCCACGTTCCCAGCCAAAATCGTGATCATGAGTAATAATTGGTTTTCCGGTTTTTATTACAGCATTTTTTATTGCTATTCCCATGGAAATATGAGAAGGTAAACAAGAAGCATTTTCAGAAAGAAGAAGATCTAAATTGTGTTTATTTACCCAGCTAACAATTTTATTTTCAATAACTTTGGCATATAAATGAAGGTGCTCAATTAAATCGTCCTGATTATAATCGGGATGAAAGAAAGCCTTTTTTTGTTCCCAATAACTTTCTGGTGAGAAAAAAGACATTTCCGGAACTTGTGTTTCGTAAGAACAATTGATTTTTCTACCTTCAAACTGACCAGAAATTATAAAAATCTCATGACCCATTTTTTGAAGAACCTCAATCCACTTTTCGGTTTCAAGAGCAACACCATCGACTCCACCAATTCGGCCAATTATAATACCTATTTTCATAACAATTGGATTTAGTTTGTAATGTAAAATTAAGCATACTAAGATTAAAATAGAATTAATAAACTAAATTTGTGATCTAATAATGTGATTTTTAACAAAATGAAAATAATTTATTTACTTTTTATTTATGTAATAACAATACATTTCTCAGATTATAAACAGACTGATACTGAAAAATGTTTTACAAATATCAATAGTGATGATTTTAACCTGCTAATTGAAACAACCGAAGTTTTAATAATTGACGTAAGATTATTAAGAGAGTTTAGAAAAGAAAGAATAAATAATTCAGTTTTAGCTTCAGGGCGAGAAGCGTTGCAACAGCTTCTTGAAGAGATTGATAAAAGTATAAATATTATGATCTATTGCGAAGAAGGCGATAGAAGTTTAATTGCGTCAGAAATAGTTTGTAATGAATTGAAATTTAAGAATGTATATAATTTAGAAGATGGAATAATTCAATGGAAAAAGAGGGGATATCCATTGGATAGAAAAAGAATTAATACGTTCTAATAGATAAGTTATTTTTCTTCAGAAATGTCTTTTGGTTTTTCTTCAGTATTATTTTTATGAATACCATATTCTTTTTTATACTCTTCAAGAATATTATTCAGCTTTGTAATTTCTGCCTTATTTTCTGAGATACTTTTTTTAAATTTAACTATTGAAGGATATGATAATAACAGACCAACAAAAATACCAATAATAACAGAAACAAGTAAAACTAAAGATAGCGGTGTACCCTTAACAGGGTTTCCTATTATAAAATCGAGCTCAACCGGAACGCTGTTTCGTAAAGCAAATACTACAAGTAAAAGTGCTGATACTAAACCTACTATAAGTGATCGTTGCATAATATTATTTTAATTGTAAATGTACTGATTTATTTTTTTAATTAAAATATCTTTATCCAGAGGCTTTGAAATATAATCGTCGCAGCCATTTTTTAGACATATTTCACGATCATTATACATTGCATAGGCCGTTTGTGCAATAACCGGAAGCGATGGTTTTAGTTTTTTAATGATTTGTGTTGTTTCAAATCCATTCATATCCGGCAAACGAATATCCATTAGTACAATTTTAATTAGATTATTCGATTTAACAATATTAACAGCATCTTCACCATTACTGGCAGTTACAACATTAGCTCCAAATCTTATTAATAATCTGCGTAAAAATTCAAGATTATCAGCATCGTCCTCTACGACTAAAATGTTTAAATTTTCTAGTGTTTTCATTTCTGTTATTGATTTTGGTTTTATACTAATTAATTCTTCAGTGTCATTATTATCTATAATTGGAATTGTAAAGTAAAAAACAGATTTTCCCGAAAGGCCTTCAGGAATATTTTCAGGAGTTGATTCAAACCACATTTTTCCGTTTAGTAATTCTATTAATCCTTTTGAGATAGTAAGCCCCAGTCCTGTGCCTTGCTCATTTTTATTTCTTTTTTGTTGTATCTGCCCAAAACGCTCTAATATAAACTCTTGTGCGTCTTTGGAGATACCAACTCCTGTGTCAGCGACAAAAAACTGGTAATAATCAGAACCATTATTATTAACAATTTCATAACCAAAACTAATAGAGCCTTTTTCGGTAAATTTAAATGCATTGCTTAATAAATTATTTAATATTTGTTTTAACCGTATACTATCAGTAAGTATTATATTGTTTTCTTCAGAAGGCATTTTAAGATCAAATCTGATTTCTGACTTCTTTTGTCTTTTTTGTACTTCTATAAACAATTGACAAGTTTCTTTTAGTAAAGGATTAAGCTCAGTAAAAGATTTATTTATTGTAATTTGACCGGCTTCAATTTTTGCAACGTCAATTATATCATTTATCAGACCAAGCAATTGTTTCCCATTCTGGTCAATAATCTTAAGATAATCAGTTTTTTCTTTTTCAGTTATTCCTGGTTCTTTTAGTAGCTGAGCAAAACCAAGAATACCATTCATTGGAGTTCTTATTTCGTGAGACATATTTGCTAAAAATGCAGATTTTAGTTTATCGCTTTCTTCGGCTTTTTCCTTTGCAATTAATAGTTCAGAAAGTAAGTTTTTTTGTTCAGTAATATCGCTGGCAATTCCTGCTCTCCTATAAAGTTTGCCCTCTTCATTAAACACAGGAAAAGTTCTTATCCATATCCATTTAACTTCATTGTTTGGCCCGAATATTCTATGTTCATATTGATATTCTTGATCTGGAAACTTTAAATTGTTTTCTCTTATTTTAACAATACGCTCCCTATCTTCAGGATGAATCCATTTTTTATAATGTTCAAAATCCCGAAATACTTTTAAAAAATCTTTCCCAACAATTTTAACACAAGCAGGATTGGCTAAAATAATTTTATGATCTAAAGATCGTAACCAAAAGGCATCATTAATATTTTCTGATAACTGAATAAAATTTTCTTTGCTGGTTTTCAGCTTTATCAATAATTCTTTGTCGTCCTGGATATTCTTTATTAAACCAACCAATCTTAATGGCTTATTATTTTTATCCCATTCAATAATTTTTCCTGAAGCCAAGAACCAAATCCAATTACCCGTATTGTTTTTTATTCTAAATTCTAATTTTAATGCAGGAATTAAATTTTGAGCATGCAGGAGAATTAATTCTTTTGCTTTTTTATAATCTTCAGGATGAATCAGACTACCGATTTTTGCTATCAAATTATTAATTTGTGAATGCTCATATCCAAGGTCTTTATATATATCTTTATTTGTTTTTATTTTAAGAGTATTAATGTCAACCTCAAAAGAAAAGTAATTAGCAGCCTCCATTGCAATTTGTAACTTTTCCTGATTGAGTTTATGTTCAAACTCCTGATTTTTTTTCTCAGTTTCATCTACATATATACTTACAATTTCTTTCTCAGACAATTTGTAAATATAATTTTGTTTCCATTCAAGAATTTTACCAGGAGCAATAATAGTAGAAGGGAATTCTTCTGGAACATTGTTTTTGAACACACGTTGCAATGCTGCATGAAATCCGGATTTCAGAACAGAAGGGAATGCAACGGACACTTTTTTACCAATAATGTTTTTTCGTTTGACTTTTTCTGTTTCTTCGGCTTTTTTGTTAAAATACTTAATTACGAATGTTTCTCCATTATCGTTGGTTTCAAACAAAGAGATAGCATTTCTGGATTGTTCACTAATCTTAAAAAATAGAACTGGATCAGTATTGGGAGGAATTTCGGTGTAAATTTTATTAAACCGCAAAAGCTCCTTTTCAAGCTGAACAATCCTATCCTGCAGGTCTTCGTATGAAGGCAGTTTACCCATAGTTTAATAAATAAATATAATAGTTCCCGAATGAAAGATAACAATAAATATACGACATGCTTGTTAAAAAGTCAATTGCCAAAGAATAAATATGGTTTATTGTTTAGGACAGCAACACTTTATTATACTGTTTACCATTCAATATGGCATATTTGTTTTTACAAATATGAATTGAATATGTAAAGGTATTAACAATTCTAAACTTTAAATTAGATTTTAAATACGACATTTTGATGAAGAATTGGTATTATATAGCAAAAAAGACCCAACATAATAATATGCCGGGTCAAAATTTTTAATTGATTATTTTATAAAATTATTTTGCCACAGATTCAATTTGAGTTCCTTGAGGTTTAATCTTATTATTAAATAAAGCTATAAGTCTCTTCTGAGCAATAGTTGTTAATCTGTACATCACCGGTACAATTATAAGAGTAAGAAATGTAGAAAATGTTAATCCAAAAATTACTGTCCACGACATTGGACTCCACATTTCTGCCATATCACCACCAAAATATATATTAGGATTATAATTCATGAATAAACCTTCAAAGTCGAAATTTAATCCTACAGCCATTGGAAGTAGACCGAGAATTGTGGTAATTGCAGTTAAAAGTACCGGACGCAGTCTTACCCTTCCTGCATTAATGATACATTCTGTTGCTGCATTTAATGGTAAAAATGCATTTTCTGGTAAACCAAGCTCTTTTCGTTTTCGTTCTTTAAGCAGTTCAATATAATCGACCAGAACAATGGCATTATTCACTACAATACCTGCTAATGAAATAATACCAATTCCTGTCATAATAATTACAAAATCCATTTTGAATGTCCATAATCCACCAAAAACACCAATGGTACTAAACAGAATACTGGATAGAATAATTAATGTACGAATAATAGAGTTAAATTGAGTTACAAGAATTAACATAATTAAAGCAAGGGCAATTAACATAGCATTGCCTAAAAATGCTGTAGATTCGTCTTGTTCTTGTTGTTCTCCGGTAAATTCATATCTATATGCTGGAGGCATATCAAAATCTTCCATTAAAGACGCAAGCTGAATATTAATTGTGTTTGCATTATAACCTTCAATAACGTTTGAATACAATGTAATTACTCTATCCAAATCTTTTCGACGAACAGAACTAAATGTGGTGGAATACTCAAAATCAGCAACTGCAGAAAGAGGTATATATACAGGAGGTCCATCTCCAAATACAGGAATTTTCATATTCATCATTACCGGTAAGTTATACCTGTATTCGTCTTTTAAACGAACTAAAATTGGGTATTCATCTTCTCCAACTTTAAAGTCAGATACTTCATCGCCAAATAATGATTGACGAAGTGTATACGCAATCATTTGAGTTGACAAACCATAGCGTTGAGCTTTATCGCGATTAATATGAATTAATATTTCAGGATTTTGTGTACTAATATTCATTTTTAATCCTTCAACACCATCAACATTTTGATTTTCCAGATAAGTCTTAATAGTATCAGATAAGTATACTAATTGATCAAAATTCTGACCAATAATTTCCAAATTAACTGGTTTTCCGGTAGGAGGGCCTCCTTCATCTTTCGAAACCTCAAGTTCAACACCGGGATATTTATTCATAAACTGATCACTTAAATTTCTCATGATTTCTGAAGTACGAATTTCTTTCCCTCGGAATTCATAATCAATAAAACTTATTGTCAGAATTGCTTGATTTGGTTTGTTCCCTCCTGAAAAATCCATCGGATCACCCTTACCTACTGTTGTTAAAAGAGATTCAGTTATAGGTTCTCCTAAGTCATTTTTATATGGCGCTAGAAATAGAATAATGTCATCTTCCAGCTGATTTACAAAATCGTTTGTACCGGTAATATCTGTTCCAATTGGTAACTCAACAACCACATTAACATAATTAGGATCTGCATCCGGAAACAAGATAATATCAGGCATTCGTGAGAAGAATAGCATAATTGTTAGTACAAGCAATAACAATGTTCCAAAAAAGAATACTAATAAGCGCCTACCTTTAAGAGCATATTTTATTACTCGGGTATAAACTTTTTCAAGCTTAACAAGGAATATATCCTGAAACCATGATTCCATTCTTCTTAAAAATAATACATGCAATAGGCCAATGATTCCAAAAAGAACCAACATATTTGGGAAAACTCTTTTACCTGTTAAAAGAAGTAATCCACCTACCACAATCATACCTAAAGCTATTAAAATTGCTCTTTTTCTTTTATATACTTTTTGGTTATTTCCATTTCCATTTTTTTCTTTGATAAATGTAGCTGCTACTACAGGAATAATAACCAATGCAACCAATAAGGAAGACGTGAGAACGATTATCAAAGTAATTGGTAGATATTTCATGAATTCACCCATTATTCCTTCCCATAAGGCTAATGGAAAAAATGCAGCCAATGTTGTAGCTGTTGAAGCAATTATTGGGACTGCAATTTCTCCAACAGCTTCTTTAGCTGCAATCCATGGCGAATAACCTTCATCAATAAATCGGTGAATATTCTCAACAACAACAATGGCATTATCAACTAGCATACCTAAGGCCAGAATTAAAGCGAATAATACAATCATATTAATTCTAAAATCGATGGCGCCAATTACAACAAATGAAATAAACATCGACATAGGAATTGCCAAACCAACAAAAAGCGCATTGCGTGTACCTAAGAAGAAGAATAACACAACAACTACAAAGATAACACCCATAATCATACTGTTTTCGAGATTGCTTAATTGCATTTTTACCATCTCGCTCTGATCGTTGGTTATAGATATTTCCAAATCATCGGGAAGAATATTGCTATTTTGTGCTACTTCTAATTTAGCGAATATTTCATCTGTAGTTGAAAGTAGGTTTTCGCCACCCTTTTTCACTATCTGAATAGAAACTACAGCTTCTTTATTTAAACGGGCAAAACTTGTAGGTTCTGTAAAACCATCAACAACTTCAGCAACATCTTTTAAATAAACAATATTTCCATCTTCACTTTTAATAATGATATTTTCAAGCTCGTGAATATTTTTAAACTCACCAATTGTACGTATACTTCGGCGAGTTTTACCCAACATTATTTCACCACTCGACATAGAAACATTCTCATTTCTGATTGCATTTGTAATATCAAAAAATGAGATTTCTAAGGCTTCAAGCTTTAATAAATCAACATTTACTTTTATTTCACGATCGTTTACACCTTCAATTAATGCTTTTGAAACTTCAGGTATACTTTCAAATTCATCCTGAAGCTGCTCTGCATAATACTTTAACTCTTCAATGCTATAATCACCTGACAGGTTGATGTTTATAATTGCAAATTCAGAGAAGTCAATGTCAAATGCACTTGGTCCCGGAAAATCAGGTCCTTCAGGAGGAAGTTCACGCTTGGCATTATCAACGGCATCTTTTACTCTTCGAAGAGCGTCTTCCAAATCAACATCAGTATTAAACTCAACAAAAATCATGGATGCATCTTGTGCAGAAATAGAAGTAATTTCTTTTAAACCTCGAACATTCTCCAATTCCTTCTCTAATGGTCTTGTAATAAGGTTCTCAATGTCTTCAGGAGAGTTTCCCGGGTAAATTGATTGAACCATAATCTGTGGCCAAACAATTTCTGGAAACAACTCTTTTGGTAAACTGCGATATGAATACACTCCAAAAAATAACAGAAGGAGAGTAAGAAGATATACCGTATTTTTATTTTTGAGCGCAAGAGTTGTTAATTTAAATTCTCTTACGATTTTATCTGATAATTCTTTCATGCTTGTTTGTTTTCTAATTATTTAACAAGATTAACCGAAACACCTGAGCTTACTAAATGATATCCTTTTACAACAACTTGGTCGTTTAAATCAAGACCATTGGTTATCATCGAATTTTCGTCAAAAGATAATCCTCTGGTAACATATTTTTTAGCAACAATATTTTTGTTGTCTTTTCGCTCAACAACATAAACATAGTCACCTGCAATATCTTTTCGAACTGCTAATGATGGAACCACAAAGGCTTTTTCTGATGAAAAATCATTTATTTTAATTGTTGAAACAATATTTGGTTTGATTTTTTCATCAATATTTTTGGTTTCCATTTCAATTTCAAAAGTTCGGCTTGCAGAAGCAATTACCTTAGAAACTCTCATAATAGGTACTTTAACTTTATAATCAGGAAGTGAAGAAAAGCTTAGTTCAATAATTTGTCCGGTTTTTATTTTATCAATATATGCTTCTGAAACATCTGCAGTAACAGTTAGTGTATTTAAATTAACAAATTCAATTACAGGGAAACCCGGTCCTGCCATTTCGCCCTCTTTAGGGAAAATTTTATCAACTATACCATCGAAAGGTGCTGAAATTTGAGACATACGCTTTTGTGCTAAAACCGATTCTAATTGTGATTCCAAATTTTCTTTTGTGTTTTTTGCAACCAGATAATCAATTTCAGAACCAATGTTTTGTTTCCAAAGTGTATCTACCTTTTCATACGTTTTAGTTGCAAGTTCTAAACCACTTTCTAATCCTTTAATTTGTTTGTCAATAGCATCGGTATTTAAAGAAAGTAACAACTGTCCTTTTTTAACGCGCATGCCTTTTTCAACATATATTTTTTGAATACGACCATTCATTTCCGGGCTAATCATGGCGTAGTTTTTAGCTTTTACTTCGCCATAGGTTATAATATAATGATTAAAGTTTTCGTGCTTCATTTCTTTCACAGCAACAGGAATCAAATTTCTAAGATCGCGAGCTGTCATTTTGTTTTCAAGCTTTTTAATCTTTGCTTCAAATTTTACAATCTTATTTTTCTTTAAAGCAATCTGTTTGATAATTTTTATATCGTTTGGATTAATACTTGAATCCTGCTTAATAATTTTTGCATTCAAGGTGTTTAATTCCTTTTCAACATTGAATTGTACTTTCTGTAATGAATCTCTTTTAGCATGTAATTTTGCTAAATCTGTGTTTTCTGTTTGACTGCAAGAAGCTATTAAAGCTACGATTGCGAATACTAATATCTTTTTCATATGTAAATTTATTTTGCTTGCTTTGAAATTGTGTTACTCATGTTTGGTAAATTATTCTGATTTATCTCAATATTTATTCGCTATCGCTCATGAGAACGCTTCGCTAAGTTATTGCAGCCATTGGCTGTTATATTTCGTTTAATATTTTTTCCAGTTCGATTTTGGCATTTAATAATGTAATTATTGACTGAGTATAATCGGAAACAGTTGTTAAGTAGTCAGAATTTGCTTGTGTTAACTCTAAGCTAGTTGCAACACCTTCTTTATGTTTCTTTTTAATATTTTCGAAAACCCTTTTAGAGATTTCCATATTTTCTTCTGAGTTTTCAAGCGTTTCTTGTCCTGTTATAAAATCATTTCTGTATTGTAATAGAAGAGAATATAAATTTGATTCTATTACATTTTTAGTATTGCTTATTTTTTCTAATTCAAGTCTGGCTTGTTGTACTTTAGATCGTTTTGATCCACTATTAAAAATTGGGATATCAATTTGTAACCCAAGCATAGATGATTCAAACCATTTTTCACTTCCATCAAATGGATTAAAATCATTTCGCATAGCATTCTCCTGAAAACTATAAAAGGCTGATAAGGAAGGTAAATACTCAGATTTGTATCTTTTTACATCAAGAGCCCAAAGATCTTCTTGTGTTTTAATTAATTGATAATCTGCGTTTTCTTCAAGAATGAATTGCTTTTTAAGCAATTCATCAACATTAATTTCTAAAAGAATTTTACTTAGGTTATCTGTTAAAATTATATCTTTTTTATTTTCAACTCCTAACTGTACTTTAAACATCATATAAAGAAAATCAATTTGTCTTTGCATTGATTTTAATGAATTTTCAAGAGACCCAAGTGTAATTTTAATTTTATCGGCTTCTATTTCTTCCATAAAACCTACCTCAGCAGAAGCTTTTGCCTGACGATATATTTCCTGAAAGGTCTTATAATTTTCTTTTACAATTTCCAGCATTTCTTCGCTCATTAAAATTGTATAGTAGGTATTGGAAACCGCAGACTTTGTTTCAATCTCAGTTTTATTTAAGTTCTTTTCTGAAACTTCTCTGTAAATTTTAGCTGCTTGCAAACCAACCAGATATGATCCATTAAAAATAAGTTGTGAGGCAGTTAAAGTACCATTAAAATTGTGTTTTGTACCGAATTGTATTTCTGCAAACTCACCCGGTTCGCCACCAAAAAATTCCGCAGGAATTAACTGAGTGGCTAAACTTAAATTGTTATAATAAGAACCTGTTGCGCTTATTTGTGGTAATCCAATAGCAGTGGTTTCCCAAACTTTCTTGTCAGCAATTTTAACATCTAAACGGGCATTTTGTATATCTGTATTGTACTGAATAGCATGTTCCATTGCCTGTTCAACTGTCAGGTTAATAATACTGTCCTGTTGTGAAAATCCGGCAAAAGGTAGAATTACGAGTAAAAAGATTATAATTAAACTTGTTTGTTTCATTTTTTATAATTGATTTATATGTTATTGTAGATTTTCTTTTATATCTATTTTTTGTAAAGTTTTTTCAAGTATTTCTATTCCCATTTTATTTGCCATTCCGCGTATATGATAAATAAACATCTCATAAATAAATCGTGGTTTTAGAATCTCTTCTTGGTTGATAATCTGATCGTTAGTTAAATTTAAAAATCTGCTGGTATGCATTTTGGCTATAATTTCTTCATCTAAATCATTTCGATATAAGCCTTCATTTTTCCCTTTAATTATATTATTTATAACAGAAGTGTACATTTTTTCTTTTCTGATTTCATTTAATTTTTTAAAAAGTTCAGGGTAATATTTTTTTAAGTCATATTCGGTTGAAGGATTATGTTCCTGAACTGTTTTTATTATATGAATACTAATTCCAAGAACTTCTTCAACAGCATTTAGATTTTTATCGGCAAGTTTTTGAAAGGAGCAATCATTTTGATTTACAATATAATCTAAGACTTTTTCTACCAACTCGTTTTTATTTTCAACATGTTGGTACAATGTTTTTTTTGATATTCCTAATTCCCGAGCAACATCATCCATGGTTACGCTTTTAATACCATATTTATTATAAAGCTCACCAACTTTTTCAAGTATGTTTTGTAATTCTTTATTCATGGGGGCAAAATTATGTCAAATAAACCA
>DAOUTQ010000076.1 GCA_030668615.1 Bacteroidales bacterium
ATGGTATAGATTTCCGAAAATTTTTGATATTCTTCTAATCGCGGAACGCTGAGATCCCAATAATATGCTATCAATTCACTAACAGGAAAACCTTCACGAGCATATTTTATTGCAGGATCAAGAATTTCTGTCATTTTTAATGATCCAAATTTTTTATGCATTTCGAACCAGCCATCAACACATCCTGGGACAGAAACCGGTAAAGGACCATGTGAAGGTATTTTATCGTAACCATTCTCTTTAAAGTAATCTAAAGTAAGTGATTTGGGAGATCGTCCGCTTGCATTAAGTCCATAAAGTTTTTGAGTTTTTGCATCCCAAATAATTGCAAATAAATCACCACCCATTCCATTTCCGGTAGGTTCCATTAAACCAAGTGTTGCATTGGCAGCAATAGCGGCATCAATAGCGTTGCCTCCTTTTTTTAAAATATCTAATGCAACTTGTGTAGCTAATGGTTGACTTGTTGCTGCCATTCCATGTCTAGCTATAACTTCTGAGCGTGTTGCAAATGTTTTTCCTGTAACTCTATCTTGTGCACACATAATATTAATGCTTGAAATTGTTATTAATAAAGCAAATGCAATGTTTTTCATAATGTATATTTTGAGTTTTTAAGATTAAATATTGGACATGCAATGAAAAGAATAGTTTAAAGATCGTAATTAGATATTATTGCTAATTTTTTTAAGTGCTTTTTCTCTGATTATTTCGTGAATATTTCTGTTTTCAATTTTACTTTCTAACCAGGAAATAATATCAAAATAAATAAAAGGACGACGTTCGTAGAATTTATCATTCAAAGGAAGCAGTTGTTCTCTCAAATCTTTAAATGCATCAATAAGTTCATCTTTGGTAATTGAGCTTAGCTTACGAAGAAATTTCATGATTATTTTCTGAAAAAGATGTAAATCGTTCTTCTTAATAAGAAATCGATATGTCGATCGAATGTAGTAATCAACTAAATCAAGATTGCCAAGCTCATAATGACTTATAAGGTTTAATATTCGTGCAAAACTATGAATGTCTGATCTAAGATCAACATCTTTCATATTAATAATTTTATTCAACCAGTGAACCACATTCTGATAATCATTATTTCCAAAGTACATGCAGGCAAATTTGTAATAGAAAATAATTATGTAATGCGTATCGAGTAAGTGTTCAAAGTTTTCAAGGCTTTCCGCAATTTCCGGAATTATTTCTGATCCGTCGTTAAATTCACCCTGCATAAAATATTTGTTTATTTTATGTGTAGAAGAATATTTAAATAGTAATAAGCTTACATTTTCAGTTAGTTTTAAATCTGGAATTTTAGCAATAGAATCCAGTTTTTGAACTGTACTTGTGAATTCTTCAAACTTATGCAATTTCGATTGAGAAACGAGTAAGTTGTTAATAGAGCGAATATACATTTCAATTTTTGGCAGAATTAAAGCATCATTCTCATCGAAAAGATTTACCCATTTTTTAGCATATTCATAACCTCTTTCGAAATCCTGAATGAAAAAATAATATCCTACAAATGAATTATATAAGTACATTTTTTCATCGAATGAAAGTTGTTCTTCTTGAAATACAGGCAAGGTGGAATAAAGAAAACTATTTACCAACTCAAAATCTTTGTGATTTCTTAAGAAACCAATTTTAAGGTAAAACGAATATAATTTAATTGTTAGATTCGAAAAGGTATTTATGTTTTTAATTTTTTCATTAATCTGATCTGAAGCTTTAATAAGCAAACTCACTTTATCTTCAATATTGGTTTTTATAAATTTTGTAACCAAACGTTTTTCGAACTCCGTTATTTCTAACAGAAGTGCATTTTTATCATACTTTTCAGCCATGTTTTTTGCTTTATCGAGCATTTTAACACACTGATCATAAAGGCATTTATTGTATAATATAGTTGAGTAATCTAATAATTCACGAATTCGTAAATCAATATCTTCATTAGAATTTAAATTTCGTAGGTTTTGAAGGATTTGCTTATATAAATGAGCTTTTAAATTTGATAGTTGTTGGCTTTTTATGGTTTTTTCTTTTTGAAGGATCTTTGATTCGTCGTATTCTTTTTGCTTATCTATTAAATCAAAGAGTTTAAGATATTTGGTATCTTCTCCGGCAGTTTGCTTGTTAACGTGCAATTTAAAATATCTTTTTTCAGCTTTGGTAAGCGATTTAATTATCTGAAATAAGGGATCTGTATTTTTTTTGGGCATTGTAACTCTTTTTTAATTTAAAGATGTTTTAATATATTTAAATTCAGAAAATTAACTTGTTTATTTTTTTAAAGTTTTGTTAATGGGCATCGTAATTGGCAAAATAAATTGTTTTTGAACTAAGAATACAAAAAATACTTTTGGTCGAAAGTTTATGACAATAAACAAATGTAAAGAAAAAATTGAAAACACAAATTTATTGATATGAGTAACTTAAAAACCTCTACTTTAACGTCAGGCGTTCTGGCAATTGCTAAGGATGTAAAGAAAAGTGAACAGGAATATTTGGATATTAAAATTGTTAGGGAAGGTTCAGATAGTAATGGAAAAATTTTAGTTGTAGATGTTGAAGGGGAGAAAGTGTCCAATTATGATGAACTGGTTAGGTCGATTGATGATATGGGATTCGGAGTTGTTATATCTGATGTGTTTACAAAGATTTTTTCAGCAAAAGCATTAAGTTATGGCATATTAACTATTGAAGTTTCAAGAAGTTTTCTTGAAAAGATAATGAACGCAAGTAAAAAATCAGCTATTAAGTTATTTATTGATTTGAAAGGTCAAGAAGTAATGATAATTGATTCAGGTGAGAAAGAGTATTTTGAGATGAGTGAATACGATCGGGAAAGTATTGAGATCGGGAAAGATGATGTTGAAAATCTGCACGATGTATGGGATGGAATTGGGAGTTCTCATGAAATTGAAGAAGAAGTTGATTATATAGGAGATTAAGTTTATACAATTTTTTGATTTTCATTATTGTAGTTTTGCAATTGAATGGCTGTTTTAGTTTAAAACAGCTATTCTTATTTTAAGATGAGAATTAATCTTTAAAAAAGTGTAATAAATAATACTCCAATAATCATTATAATTGCTCCCAAAATTCTTTCTTTTAGTCCTTTTTCTTTGAAAATTAGCGATCCGAATAATACGCTTATTACTGCACTTGTTCTTTTAATAGAAATTAAATATGCAACTAAGGTCATGCTAATAGCAATCATATGAAAGGTGATCATTAATCCGTGAAAAATCCCAACCGGAATTAATGATTTCAGGTTCTTCGGTATTTGCTTGATATTCTTTCTTGATTTTAAGAAAACGAAAGGAGTAATTCCAATTGTTATAAAGATGTTTACTGCTACTCCATAAAATATTGGTGATGAGTTTTGTAATCCAATTTTATCGAAATTGGATGTGATACTCCAGATAAAAGCAACCAATAACATTAATCGGGCTCCTTTATTATTTACCAAAGCTTTAAAAGGAGCAAGTATGCCATTCTTTTTCTCTTTAAGATTTAAAATGTAAGAACCGAAAACTATCAATAATATTCCAATAAGACCAAATAAAGTTGGAAACTCGCCAATAATTAATGGTGATGTTATTAAAAGAAAAAGAGGAGTGAATGTTGCAAGGGGTGATACTAAAGAAAGATCAGATAATTTAATTGCTTTCAAATAGAATATTGCAGTTGCAATATTTAATGTTCCACTAATAAAAATGGCCAGCCAAAAGCCCTCTGTTATTTCCGGTATTTCTATAAAAAATAATAAAGGAATTAATAAAGGCAGGGCAAAAAAGTTCAACGCCCATGCAACAATATATTCATCCATGTTTTTTAATCCAAACTTTCCTGCTACATCGGTAAATGAACGAAATAAAGCTGTAAGAACGGCAAAAAAGATCCAGGTCATGAAGAGTTAAGTTAGATAAATTGGAATTAAATAGAAGGAATTAAAATGTCCATACCAAAGATAATTGCGGTGTTTGTGAAATATGGTCAAGTTTTATGTTCATATTAAACGATACATCATCAAAGTTCAGTTTATTACCTAAAACATAATTATATCTTTCTAAAGAATCAAAAAGATAGCCTTTTGCTAAAACATGATATGTTAATGTTCCGGTACAAAATACTATAATAGCAGCAGTAAGGTATCCTGTTTCTTCTTCCAGTAAAACTTTTTCGTCAATGTTTTCATCGCCTGTTGAAACAACCCCAGGCACTGTAACAATATGCTTGTAAGTTAATAATGGAGCTATTACCCACATTTGTGCAATACCAAATACACGTGTTAATTTGTAGTTGATTAGATTTTTCGATGCAATTGAATCATTTTGCACATAGGGTTTTAAATTCTTTCCAAACATTCCAACATTGATATATGTAGAGCCCTGATCTGGAGAAAATTCTCTTTGAACAAAAAAGAATGGGGTTGCTGTCATCCAAACTGTTTTGGTCTTTAGATACAGATCACTTTGTTCTTTTCTACTCGTAAAAGTTAATCCCGGAATTTGAGAAAAAGAAATTTCTGAAAAGAAGCAGATAAATAAACAAAGAATAACTAACCTTTTTAACATTTCTACAATGTATAATACATTTTATTTTAGCTAAATTTATGAAAAAGGTTTTAGAAACAGAAAAAATCTGTTGTTTCTTTAATTATATTTTTTGGAGTGTTTTGTAACACTACATTTGCTTCTATTTTTATTTAACTTTGTGCGTTTTCAAATCTATGGTAAAATATTATGAATAAAATATTTAGTAATTCTTATTTTTTTGTTCTTATCATGTTAGTTGCTTTTGCATGTAAAAAAGATGAAGATACCTTACCAAATAATTTTGTAATTTATACTGAAGAAGTATCTGAAATTACTTCTGATGGAGCAAAATTTAATGCTAGAGTTGTAAATTTTGGAGATGGAAATGTTTTAGATTATGGTTTTGTATGGTCAACAATAAAAGATCCGGTTTTTAATCTTTCATATTCGTATGTTGTTTCAATGGGAACCGATTTAGAATCAGATGAATTTTCAGTATTTATTAAGTCAACACTTACCGGGAATAAAGATTACTATGTACGATCATTTATTAAGGCTAATAATAAAATTTATTATGGCAAGACAGTATCTTTCTTTAGTTTAGGATGTTCAGCACCAAAAATAAATGATTTTTATCCTGATACAGCAACTTGGGGAGATACAATAACTGTAATCGGTGAAAATTTTAGTTTTAAGAATAGTGAAAATTTGATAAAATGTAATGAATTTCTTTCAAGATGTTTAAATACAACTGATTCAAGTTTTAAATTTATTGTACCTGAAACGTTGAATAATTATAGATCAAAAATTTCAATTTCAATTAGTGGCAATATAAGTTATGCACTAGACTCACTTACTTTAAATCCACCAATAGTAACAAAATTATCATGTGATAGTGCAGTATATGATGCTGTTATAAAAGTTTCAGGAAAGTACTTTAAGAAAGATATGACCACATTACTTTTTAATAATGAGGAAGCAAAAATTGATAGTATAAATTCAACTTCAATTAAAACAAAAGTTCCTGCTAACCTAACAAATGGGTGGAAAGATATCAATGTAAAAGTAGCGGGGAATTTAGTGAATTTTTCGAAAGTTTTTAATAGTTTAACTCCTTTGATTAAGGGTGTTGAGCCAGATGTGGCAGGTTTTGGCGATGAAATTGTTGTTATTGGCAAAAACTTCAACCCAGTTTTTGAAAATAATATTCTAAAACTAGATGAGCTTATTGTACCTATTAATTATTGTTCATCAGATACTCTGAGATTTAATATTCCTAATGAAACTTCAAATGCAGATGGTAAGATGAATTTAAATCTTTCAATAGGTGGAATTACGGCAAATTATGATAACGATTTCATTTTAAAAGCACCTGAGATTGAATCTTTTTTTCCGGAGTTTGTTAATTTTGGAGATACCGTTGTTGTATTAGGAAAGAATTTTAATCCAGATATTTCATTGAATAATTTGTATCTTAATGAGCTGAAATTAAACTTATTGGATGCATCAGGTTCAAATATAAAATTCATTGTCCCTTTTAATCTTAAGGATGAATCTGGTGAATTTTCATTGAAAATTATTACCGGACAACAACAGGATGTTTTTTCTTCGAAACTTAAAGTGAAAACTCCTATTATTACAGGCTTGTCAAATACAAATACAGTTATTGGTGATACTTTAACCATTTTTGGTCAGAATTTTAATCCTGTTTTTACAAATACAAGTGTAAAAATAGAAACAATAGACGCTCAAATTATTAGTTCATCAAGTGATAGCTTAAGTTTTATTGTTCCTTTTCTAACCGAAAATATACCAAATAATATATACTTAAATGTTAACTTACAAGAGATACAGTCAGTTGATCAGGTTTCTTTATTGACAACAACTATAAATAGTATTACTCCCAATGAAGGATTTAGAAATTTAGAGCTTAAAATTATTGGAGATAACTTTAGTTTAAATAGTGGTTATAATAAAGTATATTTTAACGACATTGAAATTCCAATTTATAGAAGTGTAAGGGACACTCTTGTAGTTAAAATAAGCGACGTAATTAGTAGTGGAATTAAAGATATAAGAATTGTTGTAGGAAGACAGGAGACAACGTTGTATGGTAATTATAATCATATTGAACCATGGTTAACAAAAACTCCTATTGCAGGTTACTATTCAAGACAGTATAATGCACCAATAGGAGGTATAGGTGCAAGTTATTCTGGAAAAGGATATGCTGGTTTAAGTAGTGACTTAAAAACACCTTTTACTCTTTTCGGTAGTAGTTATCGAAAATTTAGTGAATATGATCCAATTAGTGATACATGGACTAATTTAAAAGATTACCCTAGATATGGCTCAGCAAATTTGTTTACCTATACATTTGAAGATAGCCTATATGTAATAGCTGGTCACTTAATTAATAGATATTCTTTTACTGAAAACGATTGGGTGGAAAAAACAATACTTAATAGTGATTATAGTCATCAGTCTGGATTTGGTTTTGAGAATGAAATCTTTTTAATAAGTAATGAAGGGAAAGTAGCTTCATACGATATATACTCTAACAGCTGGTCTAACAAAAATGATTTTCCTGATAGTCCAAAATTAAGGGAAGGAATCGAAGTAAATGATAAAGTATATATGATAGGAACGGATTATAGTTTATGGGAATATGAACCATTGATTGATAGTTGGATAAATAAAACAAGATTACCTTTTACAGGTTTAAGTATAGATAGCCCTTGTTTAAAAATTGAAAACGAGATTTATTTTTTCCCAATAGGGAAAGGTATTTACAAGTATAATCCCGATGTAGATAGGTGGTTTGTAGCCTCATCAAAAAGCCCTAACCCAACAAGATCTGATTATTATCACATATTCTATGATAATTATTTTTTTAGTATTGATGATAAAATTTATATGGCAATGTTGAATCTGCAACAATGTTGCTATTATCAGGTTTATGAATATTTTTATGAATACGACCCATCATTAGATGTTTTCACAGAAGTTGTTCCTTAAAGAAAATTAAGTTAAATGAGAAAATTTTTACTTATAGCAATTGCATTTATATTTTCCTTTAGGGCAGAGGCGCAGTTTATTAATAATAAGTTAAATCTTGAAATAGGATTTAATAGTCAAGGCATTTTAGGAAATATTGATTATCTAAGTAATTTGTCTGCTCAACCTTATTTAATTGGCGAAAATTTGCAATCTGGGTCTTTTTGTATAGGATTTGATTATAAAACTAATAAGTTTTTAGCTATAGGAATAAATTTTACCAATTTATCATTTGAAAGTTTCAGTTATGCAGGTGATTTAAATGTACTAAATAGAGAAAGTTTAAGTTTATTGATTTTTAAGCCCGAATTACAAATATTTATTCCAGAAGAGGTGTTTCGTAATATAGTTTTTTCAGTAGTATTGTCACCAACTATAAATCATATAAAGTCTAATTTTTCACATGAATATGCGATATTGGTATTAGATGAGTCAGGAAATGAAATTAACCAATTAAATAATTTTGAATTAAATGCATTTTATTTTGGTGCCGATTTAGGACTTAAAATTGGAGTAGACGTAAGTAATTATTATGGGCTTTTCATGAAAACTGGATATAATAAAATATTTATGTCGAGCTCTATGCTAATGGATTCTGGAATTACAAGTTTTTATTTCCAGTTTGGGATGAATTTTAGACTATTGTTAAATAAAAGATATAATTATTAAGATGAAATACTTTCCTGCTTTAATTGCAATACTAATTTTCCACACTTTTTTTAGCAATGTAAATGCACAAAAATCCGCAAAGTTTGAAATATTAGACAAGACCATTATTGATGTTAAGTTTTATGCAAGTGGAACTAAATTCATTATTGTAAAGGCGAGTTTAATAGAATCATGGGATGTTTTCAATAAGATGAAGGAATTTACTATAGGAAACAATTCTAATAGTGGGAATCAATGTGTTGATATTAGCGTAAATGGTAAATATATTATAGCTGGAACAAAAAATGGATCAATAATTTTGTGGAATTTAGAATCGAAAAGATTAGTTTGGGAAGTAAATACTGGAGATTTGATAACTGATGTAAAATTTGCACCAGATAATTCATCCATAGTAGCTGGAAGTAGTAATTCAAAAATTTATAAATTAAATTTTGAAGATGGAGAAATTATAAATGAATTTAATAATCATAAAAAAGATATCACTTCACTTGAATTTTGTCGGAATGGAAATTATTTAATGAGTTCAAGTGCTGATAAATCAATTATTGTTTGGAATTATCAAAAAGGTGAAATTAAAACACAGTTAATTGAGCACAAAGACTGGATAAGGGATATTGCGATAAATAAAGATGAAACAAGGATGATATCATGTGATGATGATGGCTATTTGTTTTTTTGGAACATACAAAATATAAATAGTATAAATTTATTGAACAAAGAAAAAGTAAGCAGAAAATGGTTGACTTCTGTAAGTTATTATAAAGACGGAAGTACATATATAAGTTCAGATTTATCAGGGAAAGTTTTAATATTTACTAATATAGATCTTAAAAAGAAATTTAGAAAACCTGTAATTAAAACTGAAATTATTCCTAACGAAAGTGATAATCTTGAAGTCATGGTGTTATTTCATAATGATGGGATAAAATTTTATGATATAAAATCACTGTATTAATTTATTTTTAATCAATAAATTATATTAAGATCTATAAGTCTAATAAAACTTCATCAGCACTTTTTTCTTCTAAAAGCATTTTATAAGGTGATTCGAGTAATTCTTTAACTTTTACTAAGAATCCAACAGAATCTTTTCCATCAATAGTTCTGTGATCGTATGATAAAGCAATGTACATCATAGGTCGAATTTCTACTTTACTATTTATGGCAATTGGTCGTTCCTGAATATTATGCATTCCAAGAATTCCCGATTGCGGAGGATTTAAAATAGGAGTAGAAAGCATTGACCCAAAAACACCTCCATTTGTTATAGTAAATGTTCCTCCTGATAAATCATCAATAGATATTCTTCCTGCACGACCTTTATCTGCAAGTCGTTTTATTTCGATTTCTAACTCAGCTAAATTCATTGTTTCTGCATTACGAACCACAGGCACCATTAATCCTTTTGGGGTTTGAACTGCAATTCCAATATCAGCATAATCGGGAAAAATTATTTCGTCGCCATCAATTTGAGAATTAACAGAAGGGAATGATTTTAATGCAATTGTAACAGCTTTTGTGAAAAATGACATAAATCCCAATTTAGTTCCGTGCTTTTCTGTGAATTGTTTTTGAAATTTTTTGCGTAAAGCAATTACTTCTGTCATATCAACCTCGTTAAATGTTGTGAGCATTGCGGTTTCGTTTTTAACCGAAACTAAACGTTCACTTAGCTTTTTACGTAGTTGTGATATCTTTTTCCTTTCTATATCTCTTGATCCATCAACTTTTTGTGTTTGATGTTCTTCTTTACTTGTTTTTTGCGAAATAACCTGTTCTATTTCGTTTTTGCCTATTCGTTTTAAGCCTTGAATAACATCATCAATATTAATATTATTTTCCTGCATTAATTTTTGTGCGATAGGAGATGTTTTTACTTTATCATAATCAGAATTTTCTTTCAGATTCTTATCGGATTCAATTGATTTTGATTCAGGTTCTTCTTTAATCTCTTTTTCTTCTTGTATAATTTCCTTTTTAGTTTCTGATGCTGATTGTTTTACACTTGTATCAATTTTACATGCAATAGTTCCTACTTTTATTGTTTCGCCAGCAGGAGCTAAAATTTCAATTTCACCACTCTCAGATGCCATCAAAGGTAGAGTTGCTTTGTCTGATTCAATCTCAGCTATTTCCTGATCCTTTTCTACAAAATCACCATTTTCCACAAGCCAATTCGATATTTCGACTTCGGTTATGGATTCTCCAGGACTTGGTATTTTTATTTCAATCATTTTTTGTTCTAATATAAGATTACAAAAATATTTAGTTTTGACATTGTTAAAAACAGCTTTTAGTCATTAGCCTTTAGCTTTAAAAAATATTACATTATTAATTAATAATTATTCATTTTTAATTAAAGGTAAGTGTGTTGCTTTTTAATTTCTTCTCTTACACTACCAGTTTCACATTGCAAACCGCAATATTTGTTTTTTAATTCACAAGTACATTTTCTAAAAACCTTTCCAATAATTTCATTTTGTCCAAGAACATGCAATTTGTTTAATCCAACAGCTGGACTTCCACTTGCCAGACGCGCTACAACCTGAATATTAATATTTTCAAATTTCTCTTTTACATATCTCCATGCACCCATATTTTCCGGTTCTTCCTGAATCCAGATCCATCGTCTTGTATTTGGATACTTATCAATGATTTTTTGAATTTGCTTCTCTGGCCATGGATGAAGTTGTTCAATTCTAATTAGAGCGATATCTTTTGCTTCATATTCTTCTTTTTTTGCTAATAAGTCATAGTAAATTTTACCGGTACTAAAAACGACTCTTCGTACTTCCTCTGTAATAACATTATCATCATCAATTACTTCTTTGAATTGCCATGATGAAAGATCTTCGAGTGATGATATGCACTTCGGATGCCTCAATAAACTCTTTGGAGTAAAAATAACTAAAGGAACAGTAAAATCTCTATGCACCTGACGACGCAAAACATGGAAAAAGTTCGCGGGTGTAGTTGCATTTACAATTTGCATATTATTATTAGCGCAAAGCGATAAAAAGCGTTCCATTCTGGCACTTGAATGTTCTGGTCCTTGTCCTTCATAACCGTGTGGTAAAAGTAAAGTTATACCATTCATTAAACCCCATTTTTCTTCGGCCGAACTAATATACTGATCAATAATAACCTGAGCAACATTGTTAAAATCACCAAATTGGGCTTCCCAAATGGTAAGACCATTCGGAACAGCCATAGCATAACCATATTCAAACCCTAAAACTCCATATTCAGAGAGTGGTGAATTAAATACATGGAAAGGAGCCTGTTCTTTACTTATATTCTTTAAAGGAATATATTTCTGATCTGTATCTTCAATTGTTAAAGCAGAATGCCGATGTGAAAATGTTCCGCGTTCAGAATCCTGACCGCTTAAACGAACTGGATGTCCTTCATTAACTAATGTTCCGTAAGCAAGAAGTTCGGCCATAGCCCAATCCAGCTTATCGTTTTCAATCATTTTATTTCTATCGTCTAATAACTTTTCTACTTTTTTGAAGAATTTTAAATTTTTAGATGGATTATTTAATTTTTGAGCGATTTCTTTAAGAATTTTTATACTCACTCCAGTTTTGGGTGATTCATCAAATTCTTTAGGTTCAGCATGATGAAATTTTTGCCAGTCTTCAACCAAAAATTGTTTTATATGTAATTTCTCAGATTTTTTAGCAATTTTAAGCTTCTCTTCCAATGATTCGTTAAATTTTTCATCAAGCTTTTTAAGATCCTCTTTTATATAAATACTTTCCTTTACTAAAAAATTACCATAAATATCTCTTGGGTTTGCATGTTTGCTGATTTCTTTATAAAGTAATGGTTGTGTAAATCGTGGTTCATCACCTTCATTATGACCAAATTTGCGATAACTCAGAATATCTATAAAAACATCCGTGTGAAATGTATATCGGTACTCCATTGCCAATTGAATGGTATATATTAAAGCTTCAACATCATCACCATTTACATGAAAAATAGGAGCTTTTATTACTTTGCCAATATCTGTACAATAGGTACTTGATCTGCCATCAAGGTAATTTGTGGTAAATCCAACCTGATTATTAATAACTAAATGAATAGTTCCTCCGGTTCGGTATCCCTTTAATTGAGACATTTGAATAGTTTCATATACTACACCTTGACTAGCAATAGCCGCATCGCCATGAATAATAATTGGAGCCAGTTTATCATAATCATGATTATACTTATCCCAGATTTTTGCTTTTGAAATTCCTTGTACAATTGGTCCTACAGTTTCTAAATGAGAAGGATTAGGAGCCAGGTTTAAACGAACTTTTTTGCCATTATCAGTTGTAATTGTATTTCCATAACCCAAATGGTATTTTACATCACCTAAAGCAATTTCATCATCAAAATCTTCACCAAGAAATTCTGCAAAAATATCTTCAGCAGGTTTTTCAAGGATATTTGCCAGCACATTTAATCTACCGCGATGCGACATACCGATAATAAATTCTTCAATTCCTAATTCTGCTCCTTTCTCAATTACCGCATTAAGAGCAGGAATAAGAGATTCAGCACCTTCTAATGAGAATCGTTTTTGTCCTATGAATTTTTTATGAATAAAGCTCTCAAAACCAACAGCTTGCTTTAAATGAGAATAAATGTGTTTTCTTTCATCAGCAGTGAATGTCGGGATATTTTTAACCGGTTCCATTTTATTCTGCATCCAGTTTACAATCTCTGGATTTCGAATAAACATGTATTCAGCTCCAATCGATTGGCAATAAGTAGTTTCTAAGTGGTCAATTATCTCTTGTAGAGTTGCAGGCCCAATACCAATATATTTTCCAGCCTGAAAAACAGATTTTAAATCCGATGTTTCTAAACTATAATTTTCTATTGCAAGTGTTGGAGAATATTTTCTTCGTGTACGTACCGGATTTGTTTTCGTAAATAAGTGCCCTCGTTTTCTGTATCCTTCAATTAAATTTATCACTTTAAATTCTTTATCAAATATTTCTCCTGATTTAGATGAAATCGGGAAGTTCTTTTGTGCAAATTCAAAGCCTTCAAAGAATTTTTGCCACTGTATATCTACTGAATCCGAATTGGATTTATATTTTTCGTAAAGATTTTCGATTGATTCAATTTCAGAGCTTCCAGTAAAAGAGAATTTATCCATTTTGTATAATTATCTATTGTTTTAAAGCATTGAACAAAAAATTGCAAAGAATGTTTACAAATATTGATTTTGTTAATCATTTTTTAGATAAAGATATTACATCATTCAGAATGGATATGGTTCCTCGAATCACAAGAGCACAATCGATGGACATATTATCATCTATTGAAAATAATCTGTTTTTTCATGAAAAAACCAGAATGCTTTTTGGAAATGCAAAAGATAATTTGCAAAAGATTATAAGCGAAGTGAAAAATATGTAAGAGTTAATATTGTATTTTAAAAAGGCTGTTTAAAAAGTTGCTTGCTGTCATCCTCAACTTGATTGAGGATCTCGTAATCGTTAAAACATTATTCGATTATGAGATTCCCTTTTTCAAGGGAATGACACTAATAATTTTTTGAGCAGTCTTTTTGTTTTTTATAATCAAGATAAAATTAGTTAATAGAATTATTTTAACTTTATAAGCATATAAATTTAGAATATTCGAATTATGAGATTTAAAGTGCAGATATTGATTAGCTTGATGGTTTGTTCCCTTTTATCTTTTGGGCAGGAATATGATGTTGTTCAAAATAAAGATGGATCAAAAATATTTCATGATGGAAAATTTGTAGTAAAAGAAAATATGCCTTTTTTAACTGTTAAGGGAGATGCATATGAAATGGGATTGCAGTATGGAGTTTTAATGAATGATATGTTGTTGGAGATGGATCATACTGTTGATAGCCTTATTGATTCATATATTGGTGGTTTCTTTTTGAAAAAATGGATTGCAGGAATTGTTCTTAACTCAAAAATTAAAAAAGTTGAAGATACTATGCCTGACGAATATATGAAAGAACTTGAAGGAATGGCTGAGGGGAGCGATTTAAAGCTTAAAGATTTACAAACAATAGCATATTTCCCACAATTGTTTTTTAAAATTAGCTGCACAGCTTTTATTATAAAAAACGAAAATGGAATTGTTCACGGAAGAAATCTCGATTGGCCGGGAATTGTTGTCTTAACACACCATCCATTAGTTGTAAATTATCATAAAAAAGATAAAATTCCTATTACTGTTATGACTTTTATGGGATATCCGGGAGTTTATACCGGAATGAATCACAGTGGTTTAAGTATGTCGATAAATATGAACGGAACACCAGCTGAGAATGATAAAGAAATTAGTGAGTACAATACAGGAATGCCATTGGCTTTTAAATTGCGAAATATTCTTGAAAATGCAGATAATATAAGTGGTGTAGATAATCTCTTTAAAGGATATAGCTCACATGCTTGGTTCATTACTGCAGGGAGCAAAAAGGATAATTCAGGAGCTATTTATGAATTAACTCGTGGCGAGGTTATTAAAAATGAAATGAAAGATGAATTTCTTTTTGTCGAGAATCTTTCTTTATCAGATAAAGGAAAATACCAATACAGCCCGATTTGGATGTTTGGAACTTCGAATATTTCAAGAGAAAGAAAAATAAAAGAGTTATATGAACGTATTGATGATAATGATTTGGTAAGTAAAAGTTATCAGATCTTAACTAATACCGAAAATCATCATATGAGTCATGATCCATTTTATAGGTATTGCATAAATAATTCAATTACTGTAACGAGTTGTATTATGGATAATATGAATAACCAGATATATTTTACTTACGGTGAGAGATTAGCTGCTTTAAATAAATACTTACATTACGATCTAACAAATGGAAGTGTTAGTGTTTACAAGCAAAAACAAGAAGCTCCAGATCAAAATTATTTAAGCGAGCGATTAAAATACCAGAAATGGTACAGAGAAAACTATTCAGGTAAAAAGGAAATTGAGGATGAAGATTTAAAAAATATTAAAAATCAAATTGAAAAATATGATTTGGAACCTGCATATGAATATTATCTTTTATCATATTATAATTCAAAATTAAAGGATCACGAAAAGGCTTTTGTAAATGCTGAAAAGTATATAAAAGAAAAGCCGGATTTTTATCACTCTTATTATAATAAATATCAAATAATGAGAGATAAAGGTGATTATATGGATGCGGTTGTAGCTTTGGAAGAAATGCTTCAAACATCAACAATTAATCCTTATTATGAATATCTTGCAGATCTATATATGATACAGATGTTTGATAAATTGGCAGAAAAAAATCAAGACAAGATGTATATCGATAAAATAAATGCTTTAGCTGATAAAATTAGAAAGAACTTAAATCAGTATTTTATTGATGAAAGAACACAAAAAGACCTTAAACTAATTGAATCAGTTGAAAATAAATACAATAATTAAGTGGAAAATAACATTCAAACAGCCATTGATTTAGTTGTAAATTCTAACTATAGCATAGCATTTACAGGAGCAGGTATTTCTGTTGAAAGCGGGATTCCACCATTCCGTGGAGAAAATGGTTTGTGGAGTAAATATGATCCAAATGTGCTGGATTTAAATCATTTTCATCTTAATCCGATTGAAGCCTGGAAAGTAATAAAAGAAATTTTTTACGATTTTTTTGGAGAAGCAAAACCAAATTCAGCTCATTTTGCATTGGCTGAATTGGAAAAACAAGGCTTGCTGAAATCTGTTATAACTCAAAATATTGATAACTTACATTACGAAGCAGGAAGTAAGGAAGTATATGAGTTTCATGGTAATTCACGAATGTTGGTTTGTCCCTATTGCTCAAAGAAATATGTAGCATCAGAAACAGATA
>DAOUTQ010000154.1 GCA_030668615.1 Bacteroidales bacterium
CATTTTAAGAGATCTGGTTATGAAATTCAGGGAGAATTATTTTTTAATGAACTAATTAAAATGATTGAAAATAGTTCTATTAATAATCCCCTCCTCTTAGGAGGGGCAAGGGGAGGTAATATAAAATGAGCCAAATACATAATCATCCAAGACTTAAACAAAAAAGGAGGGATTTACGAAATAATTCTACACCGGCAGAAATTCGTCTTTGGAATTATCTTAAAAACAAACAATTAAATAATAGAAAATTTAGAAGACAACATAGTATTGGGAATTTTATTGTAGATTTCTACTGTCCTTGTGAAAAATTAGTGATCGAATTAGATGGTTCAATTCATTCAAATATTGTTAATGAAGAATATGATGCTAACAGAACCAAATTTCTTAATTCACTTGATATCAAAGTAATTCGTTTTAAAAATGACGATGTTTTTAATAATATAGAAAATGTAATGCTCACAACAATTGATAACTTTAATATTTCAACCACCCCCAGCCCTCCTAACCAGGAGGGGATTCTAAGAATAAAAAAACTTAAAACTTAATAAAGTAAATGGAATTTATAAAAGAAATATTAATCTATTCTGAAGAAAAACCGATGCTTTTTACCGGGCTTTTCTTTTGGGGGTTTTTTGCTTTTATATTAACCGTTTATTCTATTATATATAAAAAGAACCATTTGCGAAATGCATGGTTGTTTTTTATGAGTTTGTTCTTCTATTATAAATCGGGCGGATACTTTTTTACTTTATTAATATTTTCTACAATAGCCGATTTTTCTTTTGGTCAGTTAATCTATTCTGCAAAAACAGATTTAAGAAAAAAACTGTTTGTTGCATGCAGCGTAGTTATCAACCTCAGTCTGCTTGGCTATTTTAAATACACATACTTTTTTACCGATATTTTTAATTCGGTTCTACACACAAATTTTACGGTTGTTAATCATCTTGCAAACTGGACAAATAATTTAACAGGTTCTTCATTTAGTATTTCTCGAATTATATTACCTGTTGGGATTTCTTTTTACACATTTCAAACTATTAGTTACACAGTTGATGTTTATCGCAAGAAGCTTAAACCGGTTAAGAATATTATTGATTTTGGATTCTATGTGTCATTTTTCCCTCAACTTGTTGCCGGACCAATTGTTCGTGCTGCAGAGTTTATTCCTCAATTATATCAAAAATTTAAACTAACAAAACAGGAATTTGGACATGCTTTATTTCTGATCCTTAATGGATTAGTAAAAAAAATGTTCATTTCTGATTATATCTCTATCAATTTTGTTGATCGTATTTTTGATGCACCAACTTCATTTACTGGGTTTGAAAACCTTATGGCAGTTTACGGATATTCTATTCAGATTTATTGTGATTTTTCAGGTTATACCGACATTGCTATTGGAGTTGCTCTATTACTGGGTTTTAGACTACCTATAAATTTTAATTCTCCATACAAAGCCATTAATATAACCGACTTTTGGCACAGATGGCACATTTCACTTTCATCGTGGTTAAGAGATTATTTATACATTCCGCTTGGAGGTAACAAAAAAGGAAATACACGAATGTATGTTAATCTAATGATTACAATGCTACTCGGAGGATTATGGCACGGAGCAAATATGAGATTTGTTATTTGGGGCGGAATACATGGTTTAGGTCTTTTAATTCATAAGCTTTGGGTAAAACTAAATTTATCGTTAAGTAAATACTATACATCCCGATCAAATAAAAATATCTTTCTTCGGTTTATTTCAGTTTTTACTACTTTCCACCTTGTAACAATAGCGTGGATTTTTTTCAGAGCAGAATCAATGGAAAAGGCAAACGGAATGATCAGACAAATATTCTTAAATTTTCAACCGGCCTTAGTTCCAATAATGATTTCTTCTTATTACAAAATATTGTTGCTAATTACCGTAGGACTTGTGATCCATTGGTTACCATCATCGTTTAAGGAAAATTATCGTGGGTGGTTTATAAAATCACATATTATTGTGAAAATATTGATTGTAGTTTTTATTGTTTTCATCCTCTTTCAGGTAAAATCATCTGAAATACAACCTTTTATTTATTTTCAGTTTTAATAAAGTTTCCTCTTAATAAATCAATTAATAATTCTTAAGATAACAACTCTTTTAATTCATGATCAGATTTATGAACCGCTATAAAATTAGGGCCAATAAAATCTTCTTGATACATATTGTATTCTTTAAATTCAACCTTTTTAGGATATATTTTACCAACTTCATAATCATATTTAGCAAAGAACTCATGATAATCAACCAGTAAGTTCTTAGTTGTTATATTAATATATCCATATTCAAACTGCACTAGCCTGATCTTCCTATTTTTAAAGGCATCCTCGAAACCCCGTAAAACATCCATTTCTGCACCCTCAGCATCCAGTTTCAAAAAATCAATATATTCAATGTTATTATCCTTAATAAAACTATTGCCAGATATAAGTTCAATTTCAACCTTTTCTTTTACTACATGTTTTCCTCCCTTAATGTCAAATAAAGATGAATGAGTATGCGCAGGATAAATATTAATAAATTGTTTTGTATTTTCTTTATAAAGCCCTTTATTCACAGGGATAATTATATTTTCAGAAACATGCTCTGTATTTTTCTTTAATAGCTCAAATGTACTTGGCACAGGTTCAAATGAATAAATTGTAGCATTTTTAAAATATTCATTAGCAATTAAACTATAACTTCCGATATTCGCTCCAACATCAAATATAATTTTAGGATTAATCTCACTTATTTTTTTTATTAATGTGGCTTCACCGTTACTATAAACATCATGATTTCGGTTCTCATAAAATCTATTCATTGATCTGCCAAATCCTGCTAATGCACTAAAAAATGCATTATGTGTATTTCTTTTAAAAGTACGCTTTAGAATCTTCTTTTTCATTTTGCAAATAATAAAATTACCACTATTTCAAAGGCAGATCAAAAGTATAAAAAAGAAGTAACTATTACAATATAATTGAGTAGTGTAAGTTTATAATCGGGATTATAGTATTTTTTAAATACATTTGCACTTTAAATAATACAGTTTACATATGAAAATATTTTCACGAATTTATAAATTAGTAAAATCCTATTCTCTTAAAGTTTTTCTGAGCATTTTCTTTGCTTTATTAGGAACAATCTTTTCCCTGGGATCATTTATAATGATTACGCCGTTCCTTCAAATTCTTTTTAAAATCCAGCCTATTGTTAACGAAACTGTTGCGTTGGATATTACCGAATTCGAAAGTATAAAGAATAATTTCAACTATTTTTTAAGTCAGCTTATGATTACAAGTGGCGAAAAACAAGCTTTACTTGCTGTTAGTCTTATATTAGTTATTTTAGTGCTATTAAAAACCTTCTTTTTATATTCGAGCAGGCTTGCAATGATCCCAATCAGGACAGGCGTAGTAAAAGATCTTCGTAATACTCTTAATACAAAAATTCTTAATCTACAGCTTTCATATTTTACCGAAGAAAGAAAAGGTGATATAATATCAAGAATGACCAGTGATGTTCAAGAAGTTGAAACTACTGTTGTTAGTTCCCTCTTTGGAGCAATTAAAGCTCCAATCACGATCATCATTTATCTTATTTCTTTATTCGCAATTAGCTTTAAGCTTACATTAATTGTACTAGTGTTGTTACCTGTAACAGGTTTAATAATTGGAAAAATTGGAAAATCCTTAAGAAAAAAATCCGCTAAAAGTCAACGGAAATTAGGCTTGCTTTTATCTTATATTGAAGAATCATTATTTGGATTACGTATTATAAAAGCCTTTAATTCTGAAGATAAAATAAACACCCGTTTTAAAGATGAGAATAACTCATATACACACTTAATGAATAGAATCTGGAGAAAAAAAGATCTTGCCGGTCCATTAAGCGAATTTCTTTCGACCTCAGTTATTGTTATTCTTCTTTGGTATGGAGGCAATATGGTTTTAGGAGATTCTTCCTTATTAAATCCTGCAGATTTTATTTTATATCTGGTAATTTTTTCACAAATAATTGTTCCTGCAAAAGAATTATCTACTGTACATTATAGTGTTCAAAAAGGAATGGCCTCTATGGATCGTATCGATCATATTCTTGATGCTGATATCTCAATAAAAGAAAAGCCAAATGCAAAAAGCATAACAGATTTCACAAATAGTATTGAATATAAAAATCTAAGTTTTAAATACATTGAAGATTATGTTCTGAAGAATATCAACCTTAAAATAGAAAAGGGAAAAACAGTTGCTTTAGTTGGTCAATCGGGTTCAGGTAAATCTACACTGGTCGACTTACTTCCTCGCTTTTATGATGTTGTTGAAGGAGAAATCAATATTGATGGAAATAACGTTAAGGATTTAAAAATAAAAGAACTTAGAAACTTAATGGGAATAGTTAGTCAGGAATCAATTCTGTTTAATGATACAATATATAACAATATAGCTTTTGGAATGGAAACTGCTACTGAAGATCAAATTATAGAAGCAGCAAAAGTGGCTAATGCTCACGAATTTATTTTACAGACAGAACATGGTTACCAAACCAATATAGGTGATCGAGGAAGTAAGCTTTCTGGAGGCCAGAGACAACGAATAAGTATTGCAAGAGCAGTACTAAAAAATCCGCCAATATTAATTTTAGATGAAGCAACTTCGTCATTAGATACAGAATCCGAGAAGCTGGTTCAGGATGCTTTGTTTAAATTGATGAAAAATAGAACTTCAATTGTAATTGCACACCGTTTATCTACTGTTCGTGATGCCAGTGAAATCTGCGTATTGCACGAAGGAGAAATTGTAGAAAGAGGAAAGCATAATGACTTAATAAAAAAACAAGGAGTCTACAAAAAGCTACATGATCTGCAAATATTTGCATAAAAGATAAAAGGAGAACTTATTTTGATTCTCCTTTTTTTATTTTAAAAAAGATCAATTAACGAATCCTTTTTTCATTTTTTTCGTAACTTTAAAAATTACAGCTAAAATTATAACTCTTTAGTGCTGATATGAAAAATCAATTACCAGCTTTTTTTATTTCTTTTTTAGTGTTTTATGTATTAATAGGAACATGCAATGTACATTCACAAAACAGTAAAATTGATTCTATTGAATTTTTGCTGGACAAATCGGAAGGTGTTAAAAAAATCAATTATTACTACGCACTAACAGATTATTATATTTACAATGCAACAGATAAAGCTATTCGGCTGGCTAATGAATTTCTAATACTGGGAGAAGAATATGATAGTACTGGAATTATTGAGTATTGTTACCAAGTATTAGGTGAAGCCTATTTTTTCCAAGAGAAATATGATCATTCTCTTGAGTACTTTAAAAAATATCTCAGCCTTCAGGTAGAAGCAAAAAATGAACAGGGTATTGGCCATGCATATAATAATCTCGGAATAATATATAGAGCTCTTGATGATTACCCCCAGGCAATTGCATGCTACGAAAAAGCTCTTGAAATAAATAAAGAACTTAATAACGTTAATGGTATTAGTAGCAACTATAATAATCTTGGAGTTTTACACGAACATCTAAACTTATTTTCACAGGCTAAAGAATTTTATGAGAAATCATTAAATATCGAACTTGAGTTAAAAGATATTGAAGGAATATCAACATCATACCTTAATTTAGGAGGAATAAACTTAAAACTAAGAAATTTTAATACAGCAATTGATTTTTGCAATAAAAGTATTGCTATAAGTGATTCTTTTGGATACAATCATACTATTGAAGTCAATTACGATATTTTGTATAAAATATATAAAGAAAAAGATGATAAACCCAATGCTTTGTATTATCTCGAAAAATTTTATGAATACAGAGATAGAAGGATTAATGAGGAAAACAATGCACAGATTACTGAATTAGAAATTAAATATCAGTCTGATAAGAAACAGCAGGAAATTGAATTATTAAATAAACAAAAATCGCAAAGGGAAATAATAAATTATGTAATATTATCAGGATTTGTTATTTTTCTTCTACTTCTATTGTTCCTGGTAAGAATAAATAAATTACGAAGAACGAACAATCAGAATCTTCGCCATCGAAATACTGAGGTTGTACAACAAAAAGAAGAAATTGAAGCACAACGTGATGAAATTGAGGCACAGCGTGATGAGATTAAGCGACAGATTAATCTTTCTGAAATCCAAACCAATAAAATTCTTAAACAAAAAACGGATATTACCGATAGTATTGAGTATGCTAAACATATTCAAATTGCTCTTCTCCCAGACAAAATTAGTTTACATAGAGTCCTTAAGAATGGGTTTTGTTTATTTAAACCAAAAGATATTGTAAGCGGTGACTTTTATTGGGTTGCTCAAATTGGAAGAAAGTCAATTATTGTTGCTGCTGATTGTACCGGACATGGAGTTCCCGGAGCATTTATGAGTATTATTGGAATAAATTTTCTTAATGAAATCATTTTTGACGAAATGGAATTAAAACCTTCTGAAATACTATCATTATTAAGGAGAAAAATTATTAAGACCATGGTTCGTGCCAACCGGCTTGATGAATCAAAAGATGGAATGGATATTTCATTAATAGTTATTGATTATAACGAAATGGTTCTAGAATATGCAGGAGCTTATAATAATCTTTATTTTATTCGAGATCATATGCTTGAAGTAATTAAAGCAGACAGAATGCCTGTTGGTATTTCTGAAAAAGCAATTGCTCCTTTTACCAATCATACACTGAAAATAAAACCAGGTGACACTTTCTATTTGTTCACAGATGGTTTTGCAGATCAATTTGGTGGTCCTAATAAAAAGAAATACCGTGTGGGTAATTTACGCGAACTTCTCCTTGATATTCACGAAAAAGAAATGCCTGAACAAAAAAGAATTCTTCATGAAACATTTATTAATTGGAAAGATAAACAGCCTCAGGTTGATGATGTTTTATCAATGGGAATAAAAATTTAAGTACTTATTTCTCTTTATTTAAAACAAGCTAACTAAAGAATCTATTTTAAGATTTTTACCATTTACGGAATGCTTGGCTTTCTTATAATCATTTTGTCTTTTTTCCAATAAATCTTTTGCATAAACCGTTAAATCTTCTCTTGATTTTCCCCATATAAGTGGCCTATCTTGTTTTGCATACATTAAGCGATCAACAAGAGTATGAAGATCAACTTCAAGATAAATAGTATCTCCCGAACTATTCATAAGTTTCATGTTATCGAAATAGCATGGTGTACCACCTCCAGTAGAAATAAGTATATTTTCGTGCTTATTAATAAGAGCTTCTAAAGATTCTTTTTCAATCTCTCTAAATATATCTATTCCCTTACCATAAATAAGTAAGCGAATTGTTGCATTATATTTATTTTCAATGTAATTATCCAGATCAACAAAAGGTAATCCTAACTTTTTAGCCAGTTTTTTTCCTACGGTTGATTTACCACTTGCCATAAAACCAATCAGAAAAACTCTCATATGCTTCAATTTTGATTACTAAATATACAAAAAAAACTATCAGAATAAAAAACTATTACTCTTCTCCATTCTGAAACAAACTCATCTGAGATGTGTCTGTATCTTCATCCTTTACACCTTC
>DAOUTQ010000162.1 GCA_030668615.1 Bacteroidales bacterium
AGGGTTTGACTTTTCAGTAGATGGTAAGTTCTACAGCGTAAATCAAGAGAAAAAAGCAAGATTCCTTCTTTTCGACGGAATTCGTTTATTCTTTGAAAACGGTGGTAGCACTTGTTACATCGTGTCTGTTGGATCATATACTACTGTAAAAGAAGGTTCTAAGCCTGCTGCAGCAAAAGATCCAAAAGCTGAAGCTCCTGCTGCAAAGGGAAGTGAAATTAAAGTTAATGAGATTTCAAAAAGTGCATTATCAAAAGGTGTAAATGCTCTTGTTGCTGAAGATGAGCCAACAATGTTGGTAGTTCCTGAAGCAGTAATGCTTGACGAAGGTGATTGTTTCGCATTACAACAAGAAATGCTTCTACATTGTGGTTTCAAAATGCAAAATCGTTTTGCATTACTTGATGTATACAATGGAGATCAATCAAGATCATATGATAAGAATGATGTTATAACTCGCTTCCGCGAAGGAATTGGATCAAACTTCCTTGCTTATAGTGCAGCTTATTATCCTCATGTAAATACAGCGGTTGTTCAGAAAGAAGAGGTTGATATTAGAAATATTGAAAACCTTGAATTACTGAATACACTTCTTGCAAAAGAAGCAGATGCAATTTTTGATAATCCAAAAAAAGCAGACGAAGCAAAAAACGAAATCAAGAAATTACTTAGTGATAAAGTGGATATAGAGTCATTAACACAAACTCTAAATACAATTAGCCCATCTTTTAAAACAGTAATTACATCAATTGTTAAGAAGCTTAACGTAATGCCTCCAAGCTCAGCTATGGCTGGTGCTTTAAGCATGGTTGACAACACAAGAGGTGTGTGGAAAGCTCCTGCTAACTTAAGTTTAGGTTCAGTTTTATCTCCAACTGTTAGTCTTACTAACGAAGATCAAGAAGATCTTAACGTTACTGTTTCAGGTAAATCTATCAATGCAATTCGTTCATTCGTAGGGCAAGGAACTCTTGTTTGGGGTGCTCGTACATTGAATGGAAATAGCCAGGATTGGAAATATATTAACGTACGTCGTACAATGATATTTATTGAACAATCAGTAAAAGCAGCTGCTAAAGCATATGTTTATGAAGCAAATACTTCAGGAACATGGACACTTGTAAGAAGCATGATTTCTTCATTCCTTAATTCTATATGGAAACAAGGTGGATTAGCTGGTCTTACTCCTGCTGATGCATTTGAGGTCGAGGTTGGATTAGGTTCTACAATGACACCAAATGATATTCTTGATGGTATCATGAATGTTACTGTTAAAGTTGCTATTACGCGACCTGCTGAATTTATTGTTATTACATTCCAACAAAAAATGCAGCAATCTTAATATTGATTATAGTAAATAAAAAAGTTAAACTTAAAAAATAGAAGATTATGGCTGAAGAATTATGGCCCATACCAAAGTTTCATTTTAAAGTACAAATGGGTGACACTGAAATAGGTTTTCAGGAAGTTACAGGTTTGGAAATGGAAATAGAATTTATTGAATATAGAACTGGAGATGATCCAACATATTTAAAGCAAAAAATTCCAGGATTAAAAAAACACGGAAACATTACTTTGAAAAAAGGTGTTTACGAAGGTGATGATTCTTTCTGGGAGTGGTTTAAAGAAGTACAAACAAATCCAGAACGCCGCGAAGAAGTAGTTATTCAACTACTAGACGAAGAGGAGTCTCCAGTTGTTACATGGACAGTTACAAATGCATTTCCTGTAAAAGTTTCAGGACCAGATTTAAAGTCTGATGCAAATGAGATTGCTATTGAAACAATTGAACTTGCTCATGAAGGCTTTGAGGTTGTTTATGAGTAGTTTAGATAAACTCTAATTATATTATCCAGAGAGCCTTTTGAGGGTTCTCTGGTTAATGTTTTTTAATGATCATTAAAATAATTCTTTATGGGACAAACATCGAATGGTAAAACCCCGGAACTAGCTGTTGGGTTTAGGTACAAAGTTAGCATTCAAGGTGATGGTATGTCCGAAAGCGAAAGTTTTTCTGAGATCTCTGGATTGTCGGTTGAATTGGAAACAGAATCTTTGTTTGCTGGTGGAGAAAATAATTTTGCTTATTATTTACCAAAACAGATTAAAAATACGCCCTTAGTACTTAAACGAGGCTTGTTTAATAAAGAATCAGAGTTATTAAAGTGGATTAAAGATGTTTTAATTAATGGTTTCCCTAAATCCATAAAAACTCAAGATATTGTTATACAGTTGATGAATGATCAGAATGAACCTATTATTATCTGGACATTACATGATGCATTTCCTGTAAAATGGGATGTAAATGGGTTCAATTCGATGGAAAACAAGTTGGTAGTTGAATCTGTAACGTTAAACTATTCTAATTTTGAAATGGAGTTTAAATAAGATGTCAATAGAAATAAAGGAATTAGTAGTAAAATTTAATGTCACTGAAAAAAGTGAACAGACAAAAACAAATAATGGGATTGTTATTTCTCCATCAAATTACAAAAAACTGGTTAAGGAATGTACTGAAGAAGTATTGAGAAAATTAGAATTTAAGATTGAACGTTAAAGATATTTAATAGTATGAAGTATATAACTATTGTTGGTTATGAAGATAGTAAAGGATCTAAAAAGATTGATACTTTTACTGCTCAAGTTAATCCAGCTTCTATTTCTGTTAAGTATGGAGTTGGTTATGGAGGTCAGGAAGATCCTCAGGATGGTTCAATTATACCTCAGAAAATATATAGTGGATGTAAAACACAAACAATTAGTTTTGAGTTAATTCTTGATGGTACAGGGGTCTTGCCAGATAATGTTGATGCAAAAGGTAGTGTGAAAGAGCAAATAGGACTATTTAAAAAAACATGTTATTACTTCGTTGGAAGTAAACATGAGACTCCTTATGTTGAAATATCATTGAACAAAGAGTCTTTGTTTAAATATGATAAACAAGCTTTCTTGGCAAGAATTGATACTTTTGACGTTACTTACAGTTTGTTTTCTTCAGAAGGAGAACCTTTGAGAGCAAAGATAAACGCCACCTTTGGAGGAACAATGGATCCACAAACAGAAGCAAATCTTAAAGATGAACAATCGCCGGATCTTACTCATATGATTACGGTTAGAGCTGGAGATACTTTACCGATGTTATGTAAAAAAGTATATGGTGATCGACAAATGCACCACGAAGTGGCCAGAGTTAATAACTTAATTAGTTTCAGGTATATTAAACCAGGAACCGAACTAATTTTCCCTCCAATAAAATAGAAGTTTATGGCTGACAAACTAAAAAAGATAGTAAAAAGTCCTGTAACTTTCGTAGTTAAAAGTAATGGCAGTGAGATTCCTGGGAGTTATAATGTAACCTCACTTTCAGTTTACAAAGAGGTTAATAAAGTAGCTACTGCATTTTTACAATTGAAGGATGGCGGATATGCTCAGGGTGAAGAATATATAATAAGTGATTCAGGAGATTTTAACCCTGGGTCAGAAATAGAAATTGCTGCTGGATATGCTTCCGACGAAGAAACTATATTTAAAGGTATTGTAATAAAACATGGCCTAAAAATGGTGCGAGGCGATTTCATGCTCGAAATAGAATGTAAAGACTCTGCAGTTAAAACAACTGTTGGTAGAAAAAATAAAATTTTTGAAGCAAAACCTGATAGTGACATTATTTCAGAAATATTAGGAACATATTCCGACTTGACAACTGATGTAGAATCAACCAGTTATGAGCATCCTGAGTTATTGCAAAATTATATTGCAGATTGGGATTTTATAATTCAACGCGCCGAAGTTAATGGAATGGTTTTGTTTAATTCCGATGGTGAAATACAAATTAAAAAACCTGAAACAGGTTCACCTGTTTTGGATCTAATGCCTTCTGACGGTGTAATTGCTTTTAATGCATACATTGATGCTAAGAATATGCTAAGCTCGGTTAAAGGAGTTTCCTGGGATATGGATAATCAGGAAATTATCGAAGCAAATTCAAATGCTCCTTCTTCAAATGATGCAGGAAATATATCTTCAGGAGAATTGTCTGATATTATTGGTTTAGACGAATCTTTATTAAGCACAACGGCAAATGTGCCAATGGAAGTTTTAACAGAATGGGCTTCTGCCATGCATGCAAAATCAGAATGGTCCAAAGTCCGGGGTAAAATAACCATTCAAGGATATAATCAAATTTTACCTGGTGATACAATTAACTTAGAAGGTTTTAGTGACCAGTTTAACGGGAAAATCTTTGTTTCGGCTGTAGGACATATAATTGAAGAAGGAGAATATACTACAGAATTAGGATTAGGATTATCGCCGAATTGGTATGTTGAGGAAAAATCAAATATTTATGCACCTCCAGCATCTGGATTAATTCCGCCAATAAATGGAATGTACATAGGTGTAGTTGAACAAATTCATGAAGATGAAAACGGACAATATAGAATTAAAGTAACATTACCTACACTTCAGTCTGAAACACTGACATTATGGGCTAGATTTTCAACAATGTATGCTACGCAGGAGGCAGGAATTTTCTTTTATCCCGAAGTTGGGGATGAGGTTATTGTAAGTTTTCTTAATCAGGATCCCCAAAATCCAGTTATTTTAGGTTCTGTTCATAATAAAATTAATATTCCTCCTGAAGAACCTGCAGAAGAGAATTTCTTTAAAAGAATAGTTACTAAAGAACAGCTTAAAATATCGTTTGACGAAGAAAATAAAGCAATTATAATAGAAACTCCAGGTGAAAATATAATATCAATGAATGATACTGATGGAATAATTAGTATTAAAGATATGAATGATAACATAGTAGAAATGTCAGCTGATGGAGTGAATGTAGAAAGCGCAGGAGACATAACCATTAATGCTAAGGGAAATATTGAACTAACTGCAGGTGGTGATATTGCACTTAAAGCAACAGGAGATGTTGCTGTAGAGGGGATTAATATTGAAAATAAAGGTCAAGCCAAATTTGCAGCAGAAGGAGCACAATGCGAAGTAAAAGGATCAGCTCAAACTGTTATTAAAGGTGGTATGGTAATGATAAATTAGTAAAGTAAACAATAATATAGAAGGATTTAATTATGACAATGGCAGCAAGAGTAGGCGATATGCATACTTGTCCGATGGTAACACCGGGAACTCCTCCTATTCCACATGTTGGAGGACCAGTGATGCCTCCTGGAGAACCTACAGTAATGATTGCTGGAATGCCGGCAGCAAGACTTGGTGATATGGTCACATGTGTTGGCCCTCCAGATTCAATTGTGAAAGGATCAGGAACAGTGTTAATTGGAGGAATGCCTGCAGCAAGAATGGGAGATTCTACTGCTCACGGAGGCACAATAACTATTGGATGTCCCACCGTTATGATTGGAGGCTAAAATTGATTTTTAGAAAAGAAATAATATGAAACATAAAAAAACATTTTTAGGTATTGGTTGGAAGTTTCCACCGGAGTTTGACAGACAGACCAAAAGTGTGACTTTGGTTTCCGAAGAACAGGACATTAAAGAAAGTTTGTTTATTCTGATGTCTACACGTCCGGGAGAGAGAGTCTTGCAACCAGAATATGGTTGTGATTTAAGTGTGCTTAATTTTGAATCAATAAATGAGGGTTTAATAAATAGAGCAAGTGAGATTATACATGATGCTGTTTTGCATTTTGAACCGAGAATAATTTTAAATGATGTATATGTTTCAACTAAAAATATGTACGATGGGGTTTTGGAGATTTCGCTTGAGTACAGCATTCGTAAAACAAACAAAAGAAATAATATTGTTTATCCGTACTATTTACTTGAAGGTACTGATGTAACTAATATGCCGGACAATTAAAAAATCAGATAAAGAAGAGCTTTTATTAATTTAAGATATGGATCAAAAAGAAAAAATAAATTATTTCAATTTTACAGGTTGTAGTCAGGATGAGAGATATTCTAAAGCACTTACTCCTGAATATGTTAAGATTGATGAGCATGATTTTATCGACAATCTTGTATATTCATTAGGATTATCAAAACTGATAAACTACTATAACTTTGAAAATAAACCTGAGGGTGACTGGTCGGATTTTTTAACAGACGAGGCTCTTATTTTAGCTGCGATATCGTTTATAAAACCAGCAGAGCTCGAAGAAAAATTCAAAAAGTATGTTAATAAATCAATATCATTTAATAATCCCGCAAAAAAATTAAAATATTTAAAAGAGTGTTTCAATGAAATATATTCAGTTGCATTAAAAGTTGACAAATGGTTTAAGAATTTAAAATATGTTGAAGATTTTCAGCAAACAGAAGTTTTATTTAGAAATGAAATATCAAATATTGTTGAAATAAAACTTGCTGGAGGATTAAAGAAGTTCAAGAGTTTTGTTATGGCTGCGTCTTCAAAAGAGACTGTAAACATTCAACTTGATTTTGATTTTGACATTTTTAGTTTTATTTGGGAGCTCGAAAACGTTGAACCTTCAGATGTAATTTATCAAGGAAAAAATATTCAGGAAAAAGTTAATTCTGCTGCAGAGGCTTTACAAGATATATTTCAGTTGTTTTATGAGTCTGTTATATACCTGAAACAAAAAGCACTTTACGATTTAGACGATTCATTAAACAAGGATAATCATTTTCCCGAAGTTGCACTTTTACTCACATTTCTTAAATTATTTGAACATCCGCAAAAGAATATTAACCAATTAACATATAAGTATTTAAATTATTACTATAGAAACATCCTTCAGCAAAAGGAAAGATCAGCAATAAACGATAAAACGTATTTAAAATTCGTCCTTGACAAAGAAGCTTATGAAGCAAAGGTTCCAAAAGGAGCTAAATTTATTGCAGGAACAGATAATGAGAGGAATGATGTTTATTATTCTGTTGATGATGATGTTGTTATAAATAAAGTAAACCTAAGTAAGTTGATGAACTTATTTGTTGCTTCGAAGAAATTAAATATAGATGGAGATTTTATTGAAAGAGTAAACAATATATATAGTTCCGAAATACCTGTAATAAATTGGTCGGAGAAACCTG
>DAOUTQ010000068.1 GCA_030668615.1 Bacteroidales bacterium
ATTTTATTTCTTCTTTAGGATCTTTTTCTAAATCTTCAAATTTTAATTCGTAAAATCTTTCCTTAGGAAGCTTCTTTACATCTTCATCAATTTTTTTAAGCATTTTAAATAACAAAGAACTAGTGTCTTGAATATTAGGTTTTACCCATTTCCCATTCATTGCATTTTGCTTACCAACAATATCCCACATTCTTATTGTTGAAGGAACAACCTTGTGTGGATGTCGCATTATATGAATATACCTTGCTTTTGGAAAGATTTCATTTAAAACATCAATACGAAAAGAATGAAATGGACTCTTTATCAGTATAGTATTATTATTCTCGAGAGTCAATTTCTTGTAAAAATATTTTACAGCTTCCTTCCATTCTTCTAATTTCTTTCCTTCAGGTAAAAAATCAGGAAATTGATTTAAGAAATATTCTTTTGATTTTGGAAAAATTAAGCGCTCCAATGGTGAATAACTACACAATCTAAAAAGTGCATATTCATCTTCCAAAGGTTCATCCATACTGAGTTTTACCTGATCCATTGGTCGAGTTCCCTTTAATGCACGACCCATAATAGGTTCATATGACTTTCGGGAAGTTAGAAAACTATCGGGTATTGATCCTTGAAATACATTGGTAGTTACCAAATTAGTGTCAAGAGCTAGTAACTGATGTAGAAATGTACTTCCTGTTCTCCAGTGTCCAATAATTATTATTGGGTCTTCAGGTAATTTATGAGTTTTAATTTTATCAGCATAAACTGACTTCTCTTTTCTGTAAAATATAGAAGCCCACACTCCATTTTGAAAAAGAAATAAGAACCTCACCAAATATTTTGGATACAAAGACATTCCATTTTTCATAATAAGTTTTATGAACCTGGATAGTCTCATCCCTGCTATCAGGTAAGCACTCTTCATATTCAGTTTGATTTGAATTAATTACTTTAAAGAGATTTTATTCCGATTTGCTTTTAATAAAATCAGCAATCGAATTTACATCTTTTAGTACCTCACGTGCCAAATTTTGATCATCAATGCGTACTTTAAAATCTCTCTGAATTGCCATTACAAGTTCTATTGCATCAATTGAATCTAATCCTAAAGTATTGTCTCCTCCAAAAAGTGGTAGATCATCTTCGATATCCTGCGGAGTTATATCCTGTATATTTAATGTATCAATAATCATTTTTTTAATATCCGCCTTCAAATCTGTTCCAATATTTTCTCCCATTCTATCTTAAATATTAAATATTACTAACTACTGTTTTTAATTCATTATAAAAAGCCTCCTCAGAATCGGCTCTTTCATTAATCATTTGACCTAATTCCTGAAGTTTTTCAGGTCCCAGATCTCTGTTTTTTCCAATTTTGGCTGCAAAGTAAGAAATATTTCTCCAACCATCTCCTATTTCCATCATCTTTTTTGACATATCTTCTAATTCTTTACTCTGAAGGATTTCAGATGCTTGACGAAGAAATGTTGCATATAAAAACCGGAATCCGCCTCCACCTGTTCCTTGATCTTCAAGAAAAACATTTATCTTCATAACTTCATGCGATAAATGATCAATATCTCTTGTTAATTTGGGCCATCCCTGTAGTTTCTTAGCAAAAGTACGAATACCTCTAACACCAATAAATGGAGGTTGAATACCCACCATATTATTAACAGTATTTTTAATGGCAACTGGAATTAATTTTTTATAATCAACTGCTTCAGGTACAGATTCAATATAATATCGAAACCCTTTTGGAGCTAAATATCCTCCGGCAAAACGAGCTTTTCTTAAATTATCTTTATGAATTCGTGCTAATTTTGGATAATAACTATCACTAACAATATACTCATCACCTTCTTTTCCAACTATTGTAATAAAATGAATATTAGCATGTACCCTTTCCCACTGAGGAACATAATCCATATAATAAAAATCAACCTTACATGCTACAGGTATATTTTTAGCAATAAGACTATCAAGTTCTTGCTCAGCCTCATCCTGACTTTTAAATTGTTTAGTATTAAATTTTATATCGGTTCTTTTTGCAATTTTCTTTCTTATTTTTCCCGGTTTTGTTCTTAATATAAACATTGGAAAACTAAGATTTGGAGTTCTGCTTAAATACCCAAAATACAAAGCACTACCCAAACCAAAAATCATAGGTTCAGTAATTTTCAAACCTTTGTAGTTCAATAATGCTGTTAACGTGCCAGACTCACAATGAGCTGCCATATTGTGTTTGAAAGATTCTATTATCATTTCTTATTTAATTCTATTTTTGTAATAACTACGAATGGATTTTCTGTTCTTGTTTGCTTTACCAATATTGGTTGTTTTAATTTATCAGATTCTGCTTTGTTCTCATTATCTTCAACTACAATAGCCTGAAATAAATTAGAAACCGGAATATCAAAAGCATAAGCATATTTATATAAATCAGACAATTTTGCTTTTCTGAACGACTTTACTCTTTGATGTTGTTTTACTTTAAATACAGATATTCCCGTTCTTCGAGATAATTCAACATCATTAAAATCATGAATTAGTTTATAAAAATAAACCGGAGTAATTTCATTTTTTTTTAGCTTTTCTAACAATGAATTTCTTAGATTCATCATTTTCTCCCAAAAATCGTCCAGATAATTTTTGGTTATATACGAACCTGTCTGAATTGGACCAAATGTTCCATCTTCATTTTCAACATACATTATAAGTTGTTGTGGTTCATAATCAATATAAGCATCTTTTTCTTTCATGTAAATTGTATTTCTATCCGATTCAAATATTATGTTTTCGGCAGATGATTTAGATTCTTACAATATTGTAGTAAAAACTATGCCATTTTTTTGGTCTACTAAAATAATTCAAATTAAATTATTGCCAAAATTAATACTTATAAACGATTTAAAAAATAAATTGCTTTTCCTCTATTCACCAACATTGTAGAAGTTTTTGCAAGTTAATGTTCAACATTAAAATCCGTTCATGGATTCATAATAGTATTTGATAAAAAATATTAACTAAAACGATTCGGATTCTCAGGATTATTAAAAGTATTTATTAAATTTGCATACTTGTAAAATAGCATAAGAGCTAATATGTTTATTATTAGCCACTTTAACGTTTAACGAAGGATGAAAATGATAATTATAGGGGGTGAGAATCTTAATCTTAACAATTTTTACAGAATTCTTTATGATGGAGAAAAGATTGATTTAGATAAAGACGCATTAATAAAAGTACAAAACAACTTCGACTTTTTAGATAATTTCTCAAAGAACAAAGTTATATATGGAATAAACACTTGCTTTGGTCCTATGGCTCAATATAAAATTAGCGAAGAGGATCAAAAAGCATTGCAGTACAACCTTATTCGCAGTCATGCTGCGGGCTCCGGAAATATAATTCCCAATATTTACATTAAGGCATTAATGATTGCCAGACTGAACACATTTATGCGTGGATTTTCTGGAGTGCATCAGGAAGCTGTAATTCTTTTAAGAGATTTTATAAACAAAGATATTTACCCCAAGATATTTGAACACGGAGGAGTTGGCGCAAGTGGTGACTTAGTTCAATTATCACATTTAGCTTTGAATTTAATTGGAGAAGGTGAAATATTTTATGACGGTAAACATCGTCCTGCAAAAGAAGTTTTTGAATTAACTGGCTTAAAACCTCTTAAAGTTCATTTAAGAGAAGGTTTAGCTTTAATCAATGGCACTTCATGTATGACAGGTATCGGTATAATTAATCTGATTCATGCTAAGAACCTTCTAAATTGGGCAGTAATAGCTTCCAGTTTTATAAATGAAGTTGTAGAATCCTACGATGATCATTTTTCAAAAGAACTTAATCAGGTAAAACTACACGAAGGTCAAAACCTTATTGCAGCAGAAATGCGTAATATTGTCCAATCGAGTAAATTAATAAAGAAAAGATCTGACCATTTATATAATAACAATGTAAATGTTGGTATTATAAAAGATAAAGTGCAGGAATATTATTCACTTCGATGTGTACCTCAGGTTTTAGGACCTGTTTATGAAACAATTCAGAATGTTGAAAAAGTTTTAATAAATGAAGTTAATTCTGTAAACGACAATCCAATTATTGATAGTGAAAATATAGATGTGTTTCATGGAGGTAACTTTCATGGAGATTATGTTTCTTTAGAAATGGATAAACTAAAGATTGTTACAACAAAAATGTCAATGCTTATTGAAAGACAATTAAATTACCTGTATAACAATAAATTAAACGAAAAATTCCCTCCATTTGCAAACCTTGGTGTTTTAGGACTTAATTTAGGAATGCAGGCAGCTCAGTTTACTGCAACCTCAACAACTGCCGAAAACCAGACTTTATCAAATCCAATGTATGTTCACAGCATACCTAACAACGGTGATAATCAGGATATCGTAAGTATGGGAACAAATGCAGCACTTATTACTAAAAAAGTAGTAGAAAATACTTTTGAAATACTTTCAATCCAGTTTATAAGTTTGTTACAGATTACTGACTATATGAATTTTAAAGACAAACTTTCTGATTTAGCGAAACAATTATATACCGAAATGAGAGAAATTGTTCCAAAATTTATTGAGGACGCTCCTATTTATCCACATATAGAAAATATTAAACAATATCTTATTAAAAATAAACCTAACCTAATATAATAGGCTTATGAAATTTGCATTAGTTACAGGTGGTTCAAGAGGAATTTGAAAGGCAATATGTTTAAAAATTGCTGAATTAGGATATCACATTTTAATCAATTACAGAAGTAATGATCAGGAAGCAAAAGATACACTAAATCAGATTAAATCATCTGGAGGAACTGGCGAACTCATGAAATTTGATGTTTCAAATCCTGATGAAATTAGAGCTTCGTTAGACAAATGGAAAGAGAGCAATCCTGAATCTGTTATTGAGGTCTTAATAAATAATGCAGGCATTAGAAAAGATGCCTTAATTATGTGGATGAAAGACGAAGACTGGAAGGATGTTTTAAACACAAATCTTGATAGTTTTTATTATATTACAAAACATTTAGTACAAGATATGATTGTTAACAGATATGGAAGAATTGTTAACGTTGTTTCATTATCTGGTATTAAAGGTTTGCCCGGACAAACAAATTACTCAGCAGCTAAAGGTGGCGTAATTGCTGCAAGCAAAGCTTTAGCTCAGGAAATTGCAAAAAAGAACGTAACAGTAAATTGTGTTGCTCCTGGTTTTATTAAAACAGATATGACTCAGGAATTGGAAGAAAAGGATTTAAAACGTCTTATTCCAATGAGTCGATTTGGCAATGCTGAAGAAGTTGCTGATGTTGTCGCATTTCTTGCTTCACCAAAAGCATCCTATGTAACAGGAGAAGTAGTTTCTATAAACGGAGGACTTTATACATAATATAAAACGCTGTAATACGAGCCTATGAATAGAGTGGTGATAACTGGAATGGGAATTTATTCCACTATTGGTAAAAATATTGAAGAAGTAAATAATTCGCTTTATAACGGAAAATCCGGAATTGGTTTTGAGCAATTAAGAAAAGATTGGGGTTTTCGTTCTGCGTTAACCGGAATTTTGGAACGACCAAATTTAAAAGGCGAATTAAAAAGGCGTCAACGAGTTGGATTGGCAGAAGAAGGCGAATATGCTTATGTTGCTACGGTTGAAGCTTTAAAACAAGCTGAAATTGATGAAGATTTCTTAGATAACAATGAAATAGGAATATTATATGGAAATGACAGTTCTGCAAAGTCTGTTGTGGAATCTTATGATGTGCTTAAAGAAAAAAAGGATACTGCGCTATTAGGCTCAGGAGCTATATTTCAATCGATGAATTCAACTATAACCATGAATTTATCGACTATATTCAGATTAAAGGGAATAAACCTTACAATAAGTGCAGCTTGTGCAAGTGGATCTCATTCAATAGGAATGGGTTATCATTTTATTAAAAGTGGTTTGCAGGATATGATTATTTGTGGTGGTGGTCAAGAAATTAATTACCATTCAATGGGAAGTTTCGACGGGTTAGGCGCTTTTTCAGTACGTGAAAATGAACCTCAAAAAGCAAGTCGTCCTTTTGATCGCGATCGTGATGGTTTGGTTCCAAGTGGAGGTGCAGCTACAGTTATTCTGGAAAGCTATGAATCAGCAAAAAAACGTGGTGCAAATATTATTGCTGAAGTAATTGGTTATGGATTTTCATCAAACGGAGATCATATATCGGTTCCAAATGTTGTAGGACCAGCCAAATCTCTTGAAATGGCAATAAAAGATGCTAATCTTAAAGCATCTCAAATTGACTATATTAATGCTCACGCTACAGCAACACCTGTAGGCGATTTAAATGAAGCTCAGGCAATTAGTAAAGTTTTTGGTGCAAAAACTCCATATGTTAGTTCAACTAAATCAATGACCGGGCATGAAATGTGGATGGGTGGTGCCAGCGAAATAATTTATTCTGTATTAATGATGCAAAACTCATATGTTGCTCCTAATATTAATTTCGAAAACCCCGATGAACACTCAGCAAAATTAAATATTGCTACAGAAACTATTAAAAATCATAATATTGATATATTTTTGTCAAACTCATTTGGATTTGGAGGTACAAATTCCTCTTTAATCGTGAAGAAGATATAATAAATATATTAACTGGGAGATATTATAAGAAATGGAGAATAAGGAAGTTATTAGCAAGGTAAATGATTTTCTAATTGATGAGTTTGAGATTGAAGAAGATCAGTTGATCCCTACAGCCAGCCTGAAAGAGACACTTGAGATTGATAGTCTTGACTACGTTGATCTTGTTGTAATTATTGAAAGAAACTTTGGATTTAAAGTAAAAGGTGAAGATTTTGCAACAATAAAATCTCTTCAGGATTTTTATGATTATATTATAAGCCGGGCTAATTCTAACTAATCCCGGGTTAGAAAGGAATTGGAGGTTTGTAAATGCCATCATGGAAAGGACAATCCCGAGGAAATGTATTAGGCTATAAAATATTTGTGTTAACACTTAAGTATTTAGGACTTTCTTTTGCATATTTCATTCTACTTTTCGTAGCTTTTTATTTCTTTCTTTTTTCCCGTAAGAGTTCAAAATTTAATTACCACTATTTTCGTCATATCTTAAATTATTCTTGGTTAAAATCTAAATGGAATATTTACAGAAACTATTTTACATTTGGACAAGTACTGCTCGATAAATTTGCAATTCTTGGTGGCTTAAAGGGCAAATTCACTTATAACTTTGATGGCGAACATCACCTTCGCAGTATGGTTGAAAATAAAACCGGAGGAATCATTGTAAATGCTCACATTGGAAATTTTGAGATTGCTGGACAACTTCTAGAACGCTTAAATTCCAGAATAAATGTTCTGATGTTAGATGCAGAGCATCAAAGAATAAAAAATTTAGTTTCAGATGTTTTAGTTAACAAGGATGTGAATATTATTCCCATTCAGAGCGATTATTCTCATATTATACCAATTAGTGAGGCTTTAATTAACAAGGAACTAATTGCAATGGCTGGTGATCGTTTTATTCAGGAAAGCAAAGTTTTCGAACTTGATTTCATGGGTCAAAAAGCATTATTTCCATCAGGTCCTTTTTACTTAGCAGCACGTTTTGGAGTTCCTGTTACTTTCGCTTTTGCTATGAAAGAATCTAAAACGCACTATCATTTCTTTGCTACAGCTCCAGAAATAGTAAAAAGATTTAAAAATCCTGAAGAGCAAGAACAGGAACTCAGAAAATTTGTAATAAAATACACAAAAGAATTTGAGCGGATTTTAAAAATGTATCCATTGCAATGGTTTAATTATTACCAGTTTTGGAAAACAGAATAAAGCATGAAAGAAAATAAAATATTATTCATATCAGCAAATCAACATACAGTTCCATATCCGGTATATCCTATCGGGCTTTCCTATATTACGACTTATTTGCAGGAAAAATTACCAGAATATGAAACAAAAATGGTAGATTTAAATTTCAATACCATTGAAGAATTAAAAAAAATTACACAGAATTACAATCCAAAATTCATAGGAATATCTTTTAGAAATATTGACGATGTTAACTCATACAACAGAGAAGAATTTGTTACACATTATAGCAATATTATCGATAACCTTCGAACCGTTTCAGATGCAAAAATAATCATTGGTGGATCGGGATTTTCAATCTTTCCTGAATTGATGTTTAAAAGATTAAATCCTGATTTTGGTGTTTACGGAGAAGGTGAAGAAACAATTTTAAAGCTTATCAATAATATTGACAATAATGAAGATTATACAGGATTAAGCCGCCTTGTTTATAATAAGAATGGACAATGTGTTTTTAATAAAAATGAAAGTTATTTCAGTGATTTAAACTTAGATTTCGATAAAGATCTAATCGATTTTTATTGGGAAAAAAGTGGAATGCTAAATATACAAACCAAACGAGGTTGTCCTTACAATTGCATTTATTGTACATACCCATTAATTGAAGGAAGCAAGGTTCGTACCTTAAATACAGATAAAATAGTTGATACTTTAAAGAAACTATACTATCAAAAAGGAATTGATTATGTTTTCTTTACCGACTCAGTTTTTAATATTAATAATACATATAATTACGAACTTGCTGAGAAAATCATAGCAAGTGGAATAAAAATTCACTGGGGAGGTTATTTTACATTTAAAAATCTTGATGAAGATCTTTTAAAAGTATTAAAGAAATCAGGTTTACAGCATGTTGAATTTGGAACAGAAGCAATATCTGAGAAATGTTTAAAAACTTACGGTAAGAATTTTACTGTAAATGATGTTCTGGAAAAATCGGCACTTTGTAACAAACTGGATATTCCTTTTGCACATTTCCTTATTACCGGTGGATATGGAGAAACTGATGCAACTGTTGACGAAACTTATGCAAACTCAAAACTAATTGATAATACAGTTTTCTTTACTTTTGTAGGAATGCGAATTTATCCTGGAACAAAACTTCAGGAACATGCAATAAGAGAAGGTGTTATTGATAAAAATGATGATTTACTTGAACCTAAGTATTATCTTTCAAAAGATGTAAATTACGATACTTTAAAAGAAAGAGCACTTTTAACAAGAAAACGTTGGGTTTTCCCTGATGAAGACACAACAACAATTACAAATAAATTAAGACAAAGAAATAAAAAAGGTCCGTTATGGGAATATATGACAATGTAATTGCAGACGGAGAAACTATATTGCGGTTTATTCCTCAAAGAGAACCAATGGTTATGGTTGAAAAGCTCCACAAAGCTGAAGGAGGTCAGACAATAGGAAGCTTGCAAATAAATGAAAGCAATATTTTTTGTAAAGATGGATTTTTACAAGAACCGGGCTTAATTGAAAACATTGCACAAACTGCAGCTGTTGGAGTTGGATTTGAATATAGAAATGAGAACAAAGATGTTCCAACAGGTTATATTGGGGCTGTTCAGAGACTAAACATTCACAGTTTACCTAAAATAGGAAAAACAATATTTACAGAAATAAATGTTGAACATAAGGTATTTAACACAACGTTAATTAATGGAAAGATTACATGTGACAATAAGTTAATTGCTGAGTGTTCAATGAAAATTTTTTTAGACGAAAAAGAAAATTAATATTTAGTAATTAGATATAAGTATCAAGACAAAAAAATTATCATTTTTAACTTTGATCTTGAAACATTAAACTTGAAACTAAATTATGGAAAAAGACAAAGTACCACAAGATGAAGGAATAACAGGAGGTGTATCACGTGAAGTGCAATATGCAATTGACGAAAATGGAAAGTATATAAAAGTAATGAGTACCGGATGGGAACCTAAGAATATTGTTAACAATCTTGCCTGGGAAGATATTCAGGAAATGGTTGAAATTGCGGACGAAAAAATAAAAACAGGAAAAGCAAGTCCAATTCTGCACTTTATGGCAAAAACCCAAATGGATGTTACTTTACTTTCTGATTATATTGAATTACCCAAATGGAAAGTAAAAAGACATTTAAAACCAAAATGCTTTAAAAAATTGAAACAAGAACAATTAGAAAACTATGCTAAAACATTTGAAATCAGCGTAGACGAATTAGTAAATTTTAAACCTGAAAAATAAATATGAAATTAGATTTCGAACATATACCTGCCGGACATTGTGAAAATGGAGTAATTTCCAGTTTATTAAAATATCACGGTTTAAATTTAAGTGAGGCCATGATTTTTGGTATCGGTAGCGGATACTTTTTTGCATACATGCCATTTGTAAAAGTGAACGGTATTCCCTTGGCATCTTTCAGACCTGTTCCAGGAATGATATTCTCGAAAGCAGCAAAACGATTAGGAATAAAAATGAAAAAACAGACTTTTAGGAAACAACCTAAAAGAGCAATGGATGAATTAGACAAAGTACTTGAAAAAAAGTTACCCGTTGGAATTCAATCTGGAGTTTATCATTTAACCTACTTCCCTCCTGCTTATCGTTTTCATTTTAATGCACATAATCTTACAGTTTACGGAAAAGAAAACGACACTTATTTTATTAGTGATCCGGTTATGGAATATCCAACAACCCTCACTTATAATGAATTAAAGAAATCAAGGTTTGCTAAAGGCCCTTTAAGTCCTAATGGCAAAATGTATTATCCAATAAATATTCCTGAAAAGATTGATTTAAAACCAGCTATATTAAAAGGTATTAAACAAACAGCCGATTGGATGTTAACAATCCCTGTTCCTTTATTTGGAGTAAAAGGAATTCGTTATTTATCAAAAAGGGTTAGAAACTGGCCTGAAAAATTGGGTCCTAAAAAGGCGGCATCTTATTTGGCACAATTAGTGCGAATGCTTGAAGAAATAGGAACCGGAGGTGCAGGTTTTAGATTTATTTATGCAGCATTCTTACAAGAAGTTGCAGAAGTAATGCAAGACGACAGATACAACGAACAGTCAAAAGAAATGACAAAAATTGGCGATAAATGGAGAAATTTCTCTTCAAAAGCGGCTCAGACTTGTAAAGGACGATCAGCAGATCCAGACGGATACAATACTGTTGCAAATCTAATGCTTGAAATTGCCGATGACGAAGAAAAGTTTTTTACAAAATTAAAGAAACTAATAAAATAATGCAGGAGAATAACCATATAATTGAATTAAAATATTTAACCAAATATTATAAAGGTTCAAATGTTCCTGCCATCGATAATATTAGTCTGAATATTAATAAGGGAGAAATTTACGGTTTACTTGGCCCGAATGGAGCAGGAAAAACAACAACAATCTCTATCCTTTGTGGCTTATTCGGACCAACATCAGGAAATGTTTTTATTGATGGAATGGAATATCAGCACTCTGCTGAGAAGATAAAAAATATAATTGGCGTAGTTCCTCAGGATATAGCACTTTACCCATCGCTTACTGCTAAAGAAAATCTTACTTTCTTTGGGCATATGTACGGACTTAAGGGTAAGCATTTAAAAACAAGAATCGAGGAATGTCTTGAGTTATTTGGATTAGAAAAGAATGCTAACCGACGTATTAAAACTTTTTCAGGAGGAATGAAACGTAGGATTAATTTAATAGCAGGAATTCTTCACAAACCTAAAATTATTTATCTTGATGAACCAACTGTTGGAGTTGATGTTCAATCCAGAAATGTAATTCTTGATCACCTTCGGAGTATTAATAAAGAAGGAACAACAATAATTTACACTTCTCATTATATGGAAGAAGCTGAAAATTTCTGTTCAAGAGTAGCTATTATTGATAAAGGGAATATTTTAACAGAAGGAAAGCCTAAAGATCTTGTAAATAGCAAGGAAGAATACATTGATTTAGAAAGCATTTTCTTAAACATTACCGGTAGAGCTTTACGCGACGAATAAATTAGATTAATATGCAAAGATTATTATCATCAATATATAAAGAATTATTAGTACTGATAAGAGACAAAGCTGGTCTGGCAATATTATTTATTATGCCTTTGGTTTTGATCCTTATTATGACAGTAATTCAGGATGCAACTTTCAGAACTGTTAAAGAAGTTAACATTTCAATGATTCTTGTAAATAACGACAAGGACAGCTTAGGAGAAGCAATTAGTGAGGGATTATATGCTTCAGAATTTTTTCAGATAGTTGAAGAAATAGATGAAAAAGAAATTACTGAAGAAATGGCTAAGGAATTAGTTGCAAAAGGAGATTATAAATTAGGAATTATAATTCCTGAAAGAGCAACTGATGCTATTCGAGGAAATGTTAATGCCTTGATTAACAAATCATTTAAATCATTCAATATTGCAGGAGTTAAAAAAAGAACTAAAAAAAGTACAATTGATGTAACTATCTTTATTGATCCGGCAACAAGCCAATCATTTAAAAATATGGTAATGAGCTCCTTAAAAGAGTTTACCTCTCAACTTGAAATAGAAATGTTCTTTAAGAACTTTTCTGAAGCTTTAACTCAATTAATGCCAGACCAAAAACCAATTAAGTTTGAAAGTTTCGAAACGATAAAATATAAGGAAGTTTATGCATCAACAACAAATGATGAAATCCTTCCAAACTCAGTACAACATAACGTACCTGCATGGACCATGTTTGCAATGTTTTTTATTGTACTTCCGCTTGCCGGAAATATTATAAAAGAGCGTGACGATGGAAGTGCTTTCAGGTTAAAAACAATGCCAGGCTCATTTATTACAGTTATGTTCAGTAAAATTTTTGTTTTCCTGAGTGTTTCATTCCTGCAATTTATTTTAATGTTATTAGTTGGTGTGTACATTATGCCTACTTTGGGATTACCACAACTTGAAATAGGTCCTCATAAAATAGCATTAGGTGTTATGGCCATAGCTTCAGGATTAGCCGCAACAGGTTACGGAGTAGCAATTGGAACTATTGCAACAACACATGAGCAAGCAGCAACTTTTGGAGCAGTATCCATAATTATTTTTGCAGCTCTCGGCGGTATTTGGGTTCCTGTTTATGTTATGCCACATGCAGTGAAAATTATAAGTCAGTTCTCTCCATTACATTGGGGATTAAATGGCTTCTACGATATTTTTCTTCGAGGAGGAGATTTATGGGTAATTGCAGCGGAAGCAGGAAAGCTTCTTATTTTCTTTGCCTTAATGCTATTTATTGCAATAGTTTATAACAACTATAATAAAACAAAATAATTTAAAACTGGGAATTGGTAATTGATAATTATTAATTGAAAATTGAAAAATAAAATTGGAAACAAAACCTCTTATTCATAGAACTGAAATAATTGTAAGATTCAGTGAAGTAGATTCAATGGGAATCGTTTGGCACGGAAATTATGCGAAATATTTTGAAGACGGTCGCGAAGCTTTTGGCAAAGCTTTAGGATTAAGTTATCTTGATGTATATGCAAATAAGCATTTAACACCACTTGTTAAATTAGATTTCCAATACAAAACTCCACTTGAATATGGAGATTCTGCAATAATTGAGACAAGATATATTGATCACGATGCGGCAAAAATTCATTTTGAATATACTATTTACAATAAGAAAAATAATAATATTGCTGCAACTGGTGAAAGCATTCAGGTATTTTTAGATCTCAATCGTGAACTTGTGCTTTTTTGCCCCGAATTCTTTCTTGAATGGAAAAGAAAAGTCGGTTTGATTAAGTAAAAAAGACATTTTGATTATGAATAATATATATACAGTTGCGGATAATATTATAACATCATTAGGTTTTACAAGTAAAGAAAACTTTGATAATTTAAAGCTTGGCAAATCCGGAATTAAGCAAACAGTTGATCCTAAAATCACTCAGATTCCAATGTATTGTTCGAGGGTTGAATCAGAAAGATTAAATGCTGAATTCAAAAAGATTAGTAATCCTGATAACTATACTCGTCTTGAAAAGATGATGATTTTATCCATCTCAGATTCATTACAGCAAACAACCATTGATCCTTCTAAACAAGATACTTTATTTGTTTTTTCATCAGTGAAAGGAAATATTGATTTAATCGAAGATGAAAATCATCCTTTTGATAAAGAGAGAATAAATCTTTGGGCAATTTCGGATCAGGTGTGTAAATTTTTTAACTCATCTGTTAAACCGGTATTTATTTCTAATGCATGTATTTCCGGAGTAACTGCAATAATAGTTGGTACTGAATATTTGAAAAAGGGAAAATACAAAAATGTAATTGTTTGTGGCGGAGATGTTATCTCAGAGTTCACTCCATCAGGTTTTCAATCATTTAAAGCTGTAAGCGACCATCCATGCAAACCATTTGATGCTAATAGAACAGGTATAACTTTAGGAGAAGGTGTTGGAACCATAATCTTTTCTTCAGATAAAGAAATAGTTCAAGAAGCAAATCCTGTAATTTTTCGTGGTGGAGCAAATACAAATGATGCAAATCATATCTCTGGTCCTTCACGCACAGGCGATGGATTATATTATGCAATCAGAAATACATTAACGGAAGCCGGAAAAACAAACACCGAAATTGATTATATATCCGGTCATGGAACTGCTACTCCATATAACGATGAAATGGAATCAAAAGCTATTAAATGGGCTGAACTCGATCATGTTCCTGTTAACAGTTTAAAATCATACTGGGGACATACACTTGGTGCTGCTGGTATTATTGAATGTATCGCTGGAATTCATTCTATTAAAGAAAACTGTTTAATTGAAACTGCAGGATACTCGGAACATGGTGTTAGTGAACCAATTAATGTAATAAAAGAATTTAATGAAACTGAAGTAAAGAATTTTTTAAAAACAGCATCCGGTTTTGGAGGTAGTAATGCCGCTGCTTACTTCTCTGAATTAAATGCCGATTAACAGTCAATGACTGAAATAAATATTGAGATGCTCCAGAATATATTGCGATAAAGTAGCACAATATTAAAATCAGTTGAAATAATTAAAGAAATGACAAATATTATATCAAAATATTGTATCATAAAGCCTCACGAAGTTATTGTTGATGGAAAAACTGAGTTCATCGATCAAGAAAAAAATAAGTTTGGGGCTTTTATGAAATCTGTATATAAGCATTACGAAGTTAAATATCCAAAATACTTCAAAATGGATAATCTTTGTAAAGTAGCATTTATAGCATCAGAAATTGTTTTAAAAGGAAACGAACACATTAAAGAAATTGATCCTGTAAAAGTTGGTGTTATTCTTCAAAACTCACATTCATCTTTAGATACAGATACAAAGTACAATGATACTATAAAAGATAAATCGAACTATTTTCCCAGTCCTGCTGTTTTTGTTTATACATTACCAAATGTAATGATTGGTGAAATATGTATTCGTAATAAATTTCAGGGAGAAAACACCTGCTTTATTGCAAAAGAATTTGACATTGATTTTATCACTGATCATGTTAACGAACTGTTAGATTCTAACAAGTTAGAAGCCTGTATTACAGGTTGGGCAGATTACATTGATGGTGAATATAGTGCAATCTTGTTTTTAGTGGAAAAAAACAAGGAAAATAAAAAAGATAATATTAGTTTTAAACCCGAATTCATAAATCGATTAATTAAGTAAATAAGAAATGGAAGAGTTAATAATAAAGATCAAAGAGCAGGTAATTGAAGTTTTAAACTTAGAAGATGTTGAACCAAACGAGATAGATACAGATTCACCTCTTTTTGGTGATGGTTTGGGACTTGATTCGATTGATGCATTAGAGCTGATAGTTTTGTTAGAAAAACAATATGGAATAAAAATTGAAGATCCAAAAGATGGTAAAAAAATCTTTTATTCAATAAGAACCATCGCAGAATATATCGAAGAAAAAAAGAAGTAATACATTTTAGCTGAAAAGGGGTTAGTAGATGTCACAAAGGATTTTTGTAACCGGCATAGGTATAATATCAGGTATTGGAAATAATGTTGACGAAACACTTGAGTCAATAAAGCAGAAGAAGTCGGGAGTTGCTGAAATAAAATATCTTAAGACAAATCATAAAGGGTCGATTCCTGTATCCGAGGTTAAACTTTCGGAAGATGAATTAATTGAAAGAGCAGGACTGAATAAGAACGAGCCTTTTACCAGATCAACTTTAATAGGTATTATTGCTGCTGATGAAGCAGTTAAAAATGCCGGAATTGATGATGTCAAAGAATACCGTACAGGATTGATTTCTGGGACAACCGTTGGTGGTATGGATAAAAGTGAACTTTACTACCATGATCTTTTAGAAACAACAAATCATATTGAATACATTGAGACACATGATTGTGGCGATAGCACCGAACGTATTGCTGATTACATTAATGTAAAAGACTTTGTATCAACAACAAGTACTGCATGTTCTTCTGCAGCAAATTCAATGATTTTAGGTGCACGAATGATTAAGAACGGTCTTCTGGATCGCGTTGTTGCCGGAGGAATTGAATCCTTAACAAAATACCATATGAATGGTTTCAATACCCTTATGATTTTGGATAAGGAACCATGCAAACCATTTGATGACAATCGTATGGGATTAAATTTAGGTGAAGGAGCAGCATTTCTTGTTCTTGAATCTGAAGAAATGGTTAAAAAAACAGGGAAAAAAGTACTTGCAGAATTAACAGGTTATGGAAATTCTTGTGAAGCGTTCCACAAAACAGCATCTACACCAGAAGGTAAAGGTGCATATATGGCTATGAAAGAAGCTTTAGACAGAAGTGGATTAAAACCTGAACAAATTGATTACATAAACGCTCACGGAACAGGAACAGACAATAATGATCTTTCTGAAGGTAGAGCAATTGATACTCTTTTTGGGACTAATCCTCCAAAAGTAAGCTCAACCAAAGCATATACAGGGCACACAACAAGTGCCGCAGGCGGAGTTGAAGCTGTACTTTCGATATTAGCTATTCAGAACAATATGATTTTCCCGAATCTGAATTTTAAAACACAAATGAAGGAATTGAATTTTAGACCTGTTACAGAACTATTGGAAAATGTAAAGGTTGATCATGTATTATCAAACTCATTTGGTTTCGGTGGAAATAATTCTGCATTAATTTTTTCAAGATATTAGTATGGAAGTTTATATACAAGGTATAGGTAATATATCTCCTCAAAATACTGTGGATAGCAACATCTTTTTAGATGATGTTGTAAGTCACGAAACAGAATTTATTTTATCCGTTGCGCCTAATTTTAAAGAATTTATAAATCCTATTCAACTCCGCCGTATGAGTAAGTTGATTAAAATGGGAATTAGTGCTTCAAAAATTTGTTTAGCCGATGCTGGAATTGAAAATCCTGGTGCAATTATAACCGGAACAGGTTTAGGCTTGGTTGGCGATACTGAGAAGTTCTTGAATATGGTACTTGATAATGACGAAGAGCTTCTTGCTCCTACTGCCTTTATTCAATCTACGCATAACACTATTAGTGGACAGGTAGCAATAGCACTTAAATGTTTTAACTATAACAATACATATTCTCATCGTGGATTTTCTTTTGAAAGTGCTCTTCTTGACGGAATGCTTTTAATTAAGGATAAAGATGCAGAAAACGTTTTAGTTGGAGGTTTTGACGAGATTACACCTGAGCACCATAAAATTATTAAAAAAACACATTGGGTTAAAAATGAAACTATTAAAAGCTTAGAGCTTTTAGATCATAAAACTCAGG
>DAOUTQ010000050.1 GCA_030668615.1 Bacteroidales bacterium
GGAGGATTTAATGTTAGCATGTTACCTTATTTTAAAGCAGAAAGGCTTATTTGGCTTGAAAATAATGGAGTTTTTGCCTTAGCAAATATTAGAGGAGGTGGAGAGTACGGAGAAAATTGGCATAAATCAGGAATTGGTTTAAATAAGCAGAACGTATTTGATGATTTTATTAATGCATCTGAATATCTAATAAACGAGCAGTATACTTCTCCAGAAAAACTTACCATTCGTGGAGGATCTTGTGGAGGATTATTAGTAGGTACTGTTATTAATCAACGCCCGGATCTTTATAAAGTTGCATTTCCTGAAGTTGGAGTAATGGATATGCTTCGTTTTCATAAATTTACAATCGGATGGGCATGGGTAGGTGAATACGGATCAAGTGAAGATTCAGTTCAATTTGAAAATCTATATAATTATTCTCCATTACATAATATAGAAAATTTGGATTATCCTGCAGTAATGGTTGTAACTGCAGATCATGATGACAGGGTTGTACCTGCACATTCATTTAAATATATTGCAACATTACAAGATAAATATAAAGGCAATAATCCGGTATTAATAAGAATTCAAACTAAAGCAGGACATAGTGCAGGAAAACCTGTTAGTATGAGAATTGATGAAGCAGCTGATAAATGGTCTTTTGCATTCTATAATATGAAAGTAACGCCGATTTATTAAATTTAAGGATTGTTTATAAAAAATTATAAGAATATTTAATAAAAACTGCTTTGAAGGTTATCTTTAAGGCAGTTTTTTAATATTGTATTCAGTGGATTTAAATTATATTGTTATAGAGGGAAATATTGGAGCAGGAAAAACAACCCTGTCGAAAATGATTGCTAAAGAGTTTGATGCAAAACTTATTTTAGAACAATTTGCCAATAATCCATTTCTCCCTAAATTTTATAAAGAGCCAGACAAATATTCATTTCAATTAGAACTTTCTTTTCTTGCTGAACGTTATCAGCAACTTAATCAAGAGGTAACTTCAAGAGATTTGTTCAGGCCTTTTACTGTAGCAGACTACTATTTTATGAAATCGCTTATTTTTGCCCGTGCAACGCTGAAAGAAGATGAGTATAATCTTTACCGTCAGATATTTAATATTATATACAAATCCATACCAAAACCTGATTTATATGTGTATTTGCACGTAAACGTTCAGAATCTTGTGAACAATATCTCTAGTCGTGGTCGTGATTATGAAAAAGGAATCAGTAGTGATTATCTTTTAAAAGTACAGGAAGGTTACTTTGACTTCTTTAGGCAGCAAAACGATATTCCATTTATAATTATTGATTCAAATAATATGGATTTTGTTGAGAATCAAGAAGATTACAAAAGAGTGAAAGATCTCATTTTTAACACTAAATATGATAAAGGAATTACTCGAATTACGCTATAAGTCCTTATATAATATATATTTTAAAGCTTTTTTTTTTTTATTTGGCAAAACATTATTAAGTTTGTATTTTAACAGACACAAGAACTAGCAATTTTAAAAACAAATAATTAATCAAACTATGAAAAGAATTAACTATTTAGCATCTTTCTTATTCGCTGCTCTAATATTAAGTAGCTGCGGTGGATTAGACAAAATGAAAGAAGAAGCTTCTAACCTTCAGTACAGTGTTACTCCTAAAGTACTTGAAATGCATGCAGGCAAAGTAAAGTATGAAATAAAAGGTGATATCCCTGCTGAATGGTTTAATAAGAAAGCTATTGTTGAATTTACTCCTGCTTACGTATATGAAGGTGGTGAGGAAGTTCTAGAATCAAAAACATTTCAGGGAGAGAGCGTTGAGGCAAACAATAAAGTGATTGGATTTGAAACTGGTGGAGCTGTTGAGTTCGCTGGTGAATTTGAATATCAAGAAGCTATGAGGGTTGGCGAACTTGAAATAAGAGGTTTAGCTAAAATTAAGGACAAAGAACTAGAATTAGTTTCTTACAAATTAGCTGATGGTATTATTTCTACTCCTTTATTGGTAATGGTTGATCCAATGCCTATAGCTGCAAAAGATAACTTCCAAAGAGTTATCTCAGAAACAAAAGAAGCAGATATTCATTATCTAATTCAAAGATCAGAAGTACGTAAATCTGAATTAAAATCAGAAGACATTGCAGAATTAGAAGCTTTTGTTAAAGAAGCTAATGAAATTGAAAATAAAGAATTCAAAGGAATTGAAATTTCTGCTTATGCATCTCCTGATGGACCTGAGAAATTAAATGAAAGATTATCAGAACAAAGAAAAAAGACTGCTGACAAATATTTAACAAAAGTTATTGGTAAAGCAAAAGTAAGCAAAGAAGATGCTGAAACTTTATATAACTTAAAGTCAACTGCTGAAGACTGGGACGGTTTTAAAGGTTTAGTTGAAGCTTCTACTATTGAAGATAAAGATTTAATCTTAAGAGTTCTTTCTATGTACTCAGATCCTGTTGTACGTGAAAAAGAAATCAAAAACATTGCTGCTACTTACGAAGTATTAGCTGATGATATTTTACCACAATTAAGAAGATCTGAACTTTTAGTTAAAGTTGATAAGGTTGGATATGCTGATTCTGTAATTCTTGATTTTGCAGCTAATAATCCTGACACATTAAATGTTGAGGAATTACTTTATGCTGGTAAATTAATTGAAGGTTTAGAAGCAAAAGCTGCTGTTTATACTGCTACTACGGTTAAATATCCTGAATGTTTCAGAGCATTTAATAACTTAGGTTTTGTTAATATTTTGCAAGAAAACTTAGCTGATGCAAAAGTTGCTTTAGAAAAAGCTAATGAACTTAAAGAAGGTGATGCTATTATTACTAATAACTTAGGAGTTATTGCTCTTTTGGAAGGTGATAAAGAAACAGCAAAAACTCATTTCTTAAATGCAACAGATGCTGGTAATGCAGTTGATTACAACTTAGGTATTATTAACATCATGGATGGTGAATACGAAGCTGCTGTTAACTATTTCCAAAATCATAAAACTTTCAATACTGCATTAGCAATGTTATTAGCTGGTAAGAACGATACTGCTAATAAAACTATTGATGTTGTTGAGGAAGACGTACCTATGAATTATTACCTAAAAGCTGTTATCAATGCAAGAATTGGTGATGAAGGTGCTGTTATGAATAGCTTAAAAACTGCTGTTGAAAAAGATGCTGATCTTAAACAAATGGCAAAAACTGATTTAGAATTCAGAAATTATTTTGAAAACGAAACTTTTAAAACTATCGTTGAATAAGTAATTAGAAATAAATATTTAAAAAGCGGGTCAGAAATGATCCGCTTTTTTTATTTAGCTTGATTGTATTTTTCTAAATAATTCCCAAAGAACTATTCCGGCACTTACAGAAATGTTAAAGGAGTGTTTAGTTCCGATCTGTGGAATTTCAATAGAGTAATCGCACATATTAATAACTTCTTGCTGAACACCTTTTACCTCATTGCCTAAAATAAGTGCGTATTTTTTGTTCTTTTCTATATCAAAATCCTGAAGCATTATAGCTTTTTCTGTTTGCTCAATAGATACAATAACATACCCTTCATCTCTTAACAGATTAACCGCATCTGTTGTATCCTGAATATATTCCCAATTAACTGAATCTGTTGCGCCTAAGGCTGTTTTATGCATGTCTTTGTGTGGAGGCTTAGCTGTTATTCCACACAGGAATATTTTTTCAATTAAAAACGCATCTGAAGTTCTAAAAACACTTCCAATATTATTTAAACTTCTTATATTATCTAATACTACTACAATCGGAGTCTTGTCAGATTTCTTAAATTCTTCAACGCTTAATCGGCTTAATTCGCTATTCTTGAGTTTACGCATTTTGATTCAAATTAATTTGTAATAGAAAAATTGGTTAAATGTATAAAAAATCGATAATTTCGTGGTATTAATTTACAATGTAAAATATTTTCAAATGAATATACACGAATATCAGGCAAAAAGCATATTAAAAGAATTTGGTGTAGCAGTTCCTGAGGGAGTTGTTATCGGAAATGCAGAAAAAGCTATTGAAGCAGCAAAACAAATTCAAGAAATAACAGGAATGGATACTTGGGCAGTAAAAGCTCAGATTCATGCCGGAGGAAGAGGCAAAGGTGGAGGAGTAAAAATTGCTAAATCCTTGGATGATGTTAAAAATTATGCAACTGATATCATTGGAATGAATCTTGTGACTCACCAAACCGGACCAGAAGGAAAGAAAGTAAATAAAATTCTAATAGAACAAGGGATTTATTATCCGGGAGAAAGTGAGGTTGAGGAATTTTACATGAGTGTTTTATTAAATAGGGGAACTGGTAGAAACATTATTATGTATTCAACTGAAGGAGGTATGGATATTGAAACGGTAGCAGAGAAAACGCCTCATTTAATTTTCAAAGAAGAAATAGATCCTAAAGTTGGAATACAAGCATATCAGGCAAGAAAAATTGCTTTTAATTTAGGATTGAGCGGTAATGCTTTTAAACAAATGGTAAAATTTGTGATGTCCTTGTATTTAGCTTATGAAAAAAGCGATGCATCATTATTTGAAATAAATCCTGTTTTTAAAACTTCAGATAATTTGATTTTTGCTGCAGATGCGAAAGTTGATATTGATGATAATGCCTTATATCGTCATCCGAAATATGAAGAGATGAGAGATATTTCAGAAGAAGATCCTGCTGAACTTGAAGCAGGAAAATTTAATCTGAATTTTGTAAAACTTGATGGTAATGTTGGTTGCATGGTAAATGGTGCAGGTTTAGCTATGGCCACAATGGATATTATCAAATTAGCTGGTGGCGATCCTGCTAACTTTTTAGATGTTGGAGGTACAGCAAATGCTGAAACTGTTGAGGCAGGTTTTCGAATTATACTTAAAGATCCTAATGTAAAAGCAATATTGATAAATATTTTTGGAGGAATAGTTCGTTGTGACCGTGTTGCTCAAGGTGTTGTTGATGCTTATAATACTATTGGAACTATAAGTATTCCAGTAATTGTTCGTTTGCAAGGCACAAATGCTGAAGAAGGTAAGAAATTGATTGATGGATCAGGATTAAAAGTATATTCGGCTATTACTTTGCAGGAAGCTGCAGATTTGGTTAAAAAACTTGTGTAATACAATTCATATACTTGATAAAGAAAAAAAGGATGTTGGTTACAACATCCTTTTCTCTTAAAAAATTATTTTATTACCATTTTATAGGTTTTCTTTTTATTGGCATTGTCATACATCTTGCACCACCACCACCGCGAGGTAATTCGGAGCCTTCAAGTGCAATAACATACTTTTTGTAGTTATTAGGATCAATTTTTCCTTTTAGTATATCATTGGCTTTTAAAATTTCAAAGCCGTTTTTATTCATTTCTTCCATAGTGTAGGTATTACGCTCATATCCTATTACTTTCCCAGGTCCAACGGCAAAAAAGTTAGCACCACTATGCCATTGTTCGCGTTCTTGTACCCATGGATCTTTTGTTCCACCACAAAATACAGGTTTTAAATCCATACCTAAATTCTTCAAAGATTTTAACAGATTTTCTTCTTCTTTTATTGAAGTAACTTTTCCGTTCTCAATTTCCACATGGATGGTTTGAAAGCGGTTTGTTTGGAGAATTAAAGGATCGTAAACCATGCAAGTATCCTTATCAAGAAATGTAAAAACCATATCAAGGTGAATAAATGATTCTGGTTTATATGGTAATTCCTGGATTAATATATGTCGTCTTTTTTCTTTTTGAGCCAATAAGCGCTCCAGAATAAAGTCTATTCCCTGAGGTGTTGTTCGTGTTCCCGTGCCAATACATAAAATATCGTCACGTGCTATGAGCACATCACCACCTTCAATTGATGTTTCTTTTGTATAGTTCGGGCTATTTAACGGATTAACAGTTTTGGTTACAAACATTTCATGATAATCAAATATAGCCTCCATTATTAATGATTCTCGCTCTCGTACATTACTTGCCATACGTCCGATTAGAACATCATCTAATACTGACATTGCTGCATCGCGTGTAAAAAAGAAATTATGTAAGGGTCTTAATGAATATCGTTCTTTGCTAAGATATGTTGTTAATGTGTTCTTTTCTTCCACCACACCTTCAATAAGTTGTCTTGCAAGCTCTGCAGAATCAAGTGAAGTTAGGTGTTTACTCAAATTGCACTTATTTTCATGCTGGCAGATTTTATTTAGTAGATTTTCTTTTACTTTCTCATTTGTGAGAATATCAGCTAATAAGTCTTTAACCTGAAATGTTTTTGTTAATTTATTAAGAACTCCGCTTAGTTGAGCATATTCCTTTTTTGCAACAGAAAGATTTAAAATATCGCTATAAAGCGCCCGTTCAGCATTTTTAGGAGTCATATTTTCTACCTCGCTTCCGGGAGTATGCAAAATAACGCCTTCTAATTCACCAATCTCGGATCTCACATTTACATTAATTTTTCCTGCCATTTTATTCCTTTTAAAAGTTTCTAAAGAGCTGTAAAATTATGAATTGTTATTCAAATTATTCAATAAAAGCAAGTTAATAATTACTTAAATGTTATTAAGCAGTTATAAAATGACAGCAATAATAAAGGGTATGAGAATTGTTAAGACTACTCCGCTAAATACAGAAATTATTGCATAGTCTGAACCAATATATTTTGTAATTATAGGAAGTGTAGTGTCCATGGATGTAGCACCACCAGATGAAATAGGAGCGAGCTTTCCAAAATATTTTGCAAAAACAGGAGTAAACAATAATGTAATTATTTCACGAGAAATATTAGAAAGTAATGCAATAACTCCAAGTGTTTCTCCTGAAATCTCTGTAATTAAAACACTGGATAAGCTGTAATATCCAAAACCAGATCCTATTGCAAGGGATTCTACAAGACTCAAATTGTCCTGAATTAATGAAAATGCAGCAACTCCAATATAAGTACCTGTTATTACTGAAATCGGAACCAGAATAATCTTAAAGTTTACAGATTTAATTACTTCTAATGATTTTTTATTACTCCCTATACCTATTCCAACAAGAAACATAAGTATATAAAGTGCATACATACTATAATCATTAGTAAGTAGTTGGTCGGGAAGGAGCTCATACATTCCAAGTAATAAACCTCCTATGAAAAATGCTAATATGATTAAACTACCTTTCATCCTTTTTAAAAAATAAAATATAAGTTAACCATGAAACTAATATGCTTCCAGCTACTGCAAAGAGTGTTATTAATATTGCCTGGAGTCCAATCTGATCAAAATTATTAAGGATCTTTTCATTAGTTCCAGCTGATAATCCTAATAAAAATAAGAGGATATAAATAGCCCAATCTGTTAATCCAGATAAAATTTTTAAGATTTTTTCTTTTTTATGCAGAAACCATCCGATAATTATTCCGGATGTCATTATTATTAATACTGTTATCATTTTTCTATATGTGATTTAAATGACAATATATGAATTGTTACTGCGATAGCTATGGCTAAAAGTACAATTTTAATAACTACTTTTTCAATAATAAAAATTACAGAAGCCAAAATTGTAATCCATAATAAAGACAAAGCCGATATTTTTGTTTTGGTTGATATTGTTTTGTGATGTATATAATTTTGTAGATATTTTCCTAAGTATTTATGGTTCATTAGCCAATTGTATAGTCGGGTAGAGCTTTTCATAAATAATGCTGCCGATAAAAGAAGAAAAGGTGTTGTAGGCAGTAGTGGCAAAAAGATGCCAAGTATTCCAAGAAATAATGAAATGAGTCCTAATGAGGCAAGAATATATTTAATTAATCTGTTTGATGACTGTTTTATCTCTTTACTCACTTTTATCTCTTTTCTTTAAATCCTATTTTGTTGTGAGTTCCATCACAAAAAGGTAGTGTTGATGATTTTCCGCATCTGCAAAGAGCAATACTATTTGCTTTTGCTAATTTTGTACCGTTAATATCTTTAATTTCAAAATCACCAGAAACCAATGCCGGGCCATTTTTTATTATTTGAATATTGGTAGTTGATTCTTTGCTTTCTTTTTTTTCATTTATTGAATTTGAAAGCACCTCTTTTTCTTCTGCTTTCTCTGGACTATTAATTCTTGTGTAAGTTAATGCATCAGTTGGGCATTGATTAACAATGTCAATTATCTCATCTGTTGTTCCTTTATCCATCCTAATCCAAGGTCTTCTTCCGGGATCAAAAACACTTCTTAATTTAGTATAACATATTGTAGCATGAACACATTTATCCGGACGCCAGTGAACAGTTATATCATCATTACTATAATCTCTGTCGTTTTTATCCATGGAGTAATATTTTTTCGAAAATAAATAACTATTTGTTATATACAATAAAAATATAGTAATGTTTAGTTATTTAGTCAGAAAATAGTCCAGTTTTCCGAGTAATACATCCTTTTTAATTGGCTTTGCAATAAAGTCAGTACATCCGGCTTCTTTTGCATTTTGCTGGTCGGCAGGCATAGCATATGCTGTAAATGCTATTATTGGTAATTTTTTATTGAATTTTCGAATCTCGCGGGTTGTATCCAAACCATTCATTCTTGGCATTTTTATATCTAATAAAACGAGATCAATTTCTTTAAGTTCTTTGCATTTGCGTAAAGCATTTTCTCCGTTTTGTACATGAATGATATTTACATTTGTTTTTTGCAGAACAAGCTTAAGCATTTTAATATTATTTTCCTCATCTTCAGCTATCAGGATAGTTTTATCATGCCAATTGTAATCTTTATTAACAGGTTCTGTTGATATGTATTTTTTATCAGTTTTTATGTAAGGAAGAGTGAAATAAAAAGTTGATCCTATTCCAATTTCGGATTCAATCCATATTTCTCCACCGAGTTCATTAATAAGATTTTTAGATATTGCCAGACCTAATCCTGCTCCACGATAAAGCTTGTTATTTGCCTCTGAATCAATCTTTCTGAATTGTTCGAAGATCTCTTTTTGTTCCTTTTTATTTAAACCAATACCGGTATCCTGGACAAAAAACATAATAAAGTTTTCATAATCTTCAGGAGAAATCTGATATCCAAATTTAATAAATCCTTGATCGGTAAATTTTATTGCATTACCGATTAAATTATTCATAACCTGTTTGAATCGATATGGATCAGTTAAAATAGATAAATTTTCATCGGTATTTTCAATTTCAGCAATTAGCTCTACATTCTTATTCTCTTTTAATTGTGTTTCGCTAAAAGCTTCGTAAAGTTCAATAAATGTCTGATTAATAAAACAATCTTGTTTGAAAATTCGTAACTGACCTGCTTCTATTCTAGCAATATCAATAATATCGTCGATTAAATGAAGCAACGAATTACAATTACTATTTAAATGGGTTACCAATTCTTTTCTTTGGTCTGGATTTGTATCGGTTTCAGAAATTAGCTCAGAAAAACCAATTATTGCATTCATAGGAGTTCTGATCTCATGCGACATATTTGCAAGAAATGAAGATTTCAATCTGTCAGATTCTTCAGCTCTCTCTTTAGCAAACTTAAGCTGAGCTGTTCTTTTCTCTACAATTATTTCTAACTCGGTCTTGTGTTCTTCAAGAGCTTTGTTTTGTTCTTGAATTTGCCTGTTTTGTTCGTTTGCCAAATCACGTTGAGCTTCTATTTCTTCTTTTTGAATAAGAATTTCTTCTTCAGCCTCTTTAAGTTTGGTAATATCAGAATCGATAGCTACGAGTTTATATATTTCTCCGTGTTCATCAATAATTGGAGTTATCGTGGTACGCATCCACAATACATTATTCGACTTGTTATTGCCGCGTGTATTATAACTTATCGATTTTTTTGTTTTTATAATTTTTTCTATAATTTCTTGTATTAATGGGTATGAACTTGCAGAAACTAACGTTAATCCTTTTAATTCAATAAATTCTGGTAAAGAATAACCATACATTCTTGTAAATCCATCGTTTGCCCATTCTATTTCTCCACTTGTACTAGCAATTACAATAGCATTATCTGTTTTTTGCGCAGTAATATAAAGCTTTTCTAAGTCTTTGTTTTTATTTTCAAGCTGTCTGGCTTGTTCTTGAATTTCTCTTTTCTGTAAGTTTATTTTAGCATTCTTTTCTTCTAAGTCTCTGTTAATTAACTTTAAATGTTCAGTTTGTACTGTGTTTTCTTCAATTTGTTGTTCGTGTTCATAGATCTTCTGCGAAAGTTTATGATCCAATTCAGAAAAAATTGCAGATTTCTTTATAGAAATAGAAATTTGGGGAGAAAGAAGATTAATTATTTCAAGTTTTTCAGATGTAAAAGAATTAGTGCTTTTCGCATCCTCAAAATACAAAAAACCTAATAATTTACTATGATAGAACAAAGGATAACATAACAAGGATTTTATTAGTAATTCGCCCGTATTAGTTGAGATATTGTATTGATTGTTTTCCTTTATATTGTTTAAAAAAATCAACTTCCCTGATTTTTCAACATCTTTTATTAGTTTATGAGGAAGGTCTTTAGAATTTTCAACAAGCATGGAATCGACAATAATTGCTTCCTGTAGAAGTTCGTTCTTTATTGCTTTAATGTATAATGAATTATGCTCAAAGAGCAATAAGATTCCTTTTGAAACATCAAGTAGATTTAAAGTTATATTTAAAATCTTCTTATAGAGATTCTCATTAAAAACTTCATCAGTTATTTCTGTTAAAGCATTAAATACTGAAGTCAGGTTTGTTTCTCTGGTTCTAAGTTCAGTAAATGAGTCGTTTGTACTGTTTTCCATTAGGTTAATAAACAAAAATCTTAAAAACCTTACAATGTATAAATGCTAAATGAACATTGCTAAGAATACGTTGATTACTTATTAACAATTGTTTAACAATAAAAAGACCATGTTTTATTAAAATTGATGATAACAAATTAGGTTTTCGTTCGTATTATTGTTGAAAATATATTTGAATGAAATTATCCGCAGTATATATTGTATTGATTTTTACGCTTTTTTCAAAGGTGAGTTTAGCTCAGGAAATGGAAAAAATTGATACTCTGATAGTAACCAGAACAGTAATTGTAGATGGTGATACTATTCCTAATGTAAGTATAGAAGAAGTAATTATTTTTCCGAGACTAATTTTTAAAAATCGATATCGTGAGCGAAAATATAGGAAGCTGGTGCGCGATGTTAAAAAAGCGTACCCTTATGCAAAACTTGCAAAGGATAAGCTTGTAGCTATGGAAAGCGAGTTTGTTAAGCTTGAAACTGAAAAAGAAAAGAATAAGTATATTAAAACAGTTGAAAAGCAATTAATGAATGAGTTTGGTACTGAGTTGAAAAAACTTACTGTAACTCAGGGCCGTATACTATTAAAATTAATCGACAGAGAAACAGGAAATACTTCATATGAGTTAGTAAAGGAACTTCGAGGAACAATATCTGCAGTTTTATGGCAAACTATTGCACGTTTGTTTGGTTCAGACTTAAAAGCACAATATGACCCCAAAGGAGACGATAAGTTGATTGAAAGAGTTGTTAAGCTAATTGAGTATGGGCAAATAAAAGTTGAAGACAGAAGCAAAATAAAACAAAGAATGTCACACTGATTAAATCAATATGACATTCAAATGTATTTTATAAATTAAACCAATTCCAGAATAGCTTTAACAATATTAAAAGCACCTTCACCAATCTGATTTATATTAGCATCCAGCATATAACAAGGAGTTGTAACAATTTTATACTTTTTGTCAACAACAATCTCTCCATGAGTAGTTTCAATATGATGAGACCCCATTTTTTTAATTGCTTCTGCTGTTCCTTTGTCTTGTCCGATTGTTAGTTCGACATCTCCAAGAATTTTTGATAAAAGAACAGGAGCAATACATAATGCCCCAATAGGTTTTTCTTGTTCAATCATGCTTCTAATGGCTTTTTCAACATCGTGGTTAATATGGCATTCATCACCATCAAAAGCAAAAGAACAAAGGTTTTTCGCAACACCAAATCCTCCCGGGAAAATAAGAGCATCAAAATCGCGGGCTTTAAATTCTGCAAGGTTTTTTATTTTGCCACGTGCAATTCTTGAAGCTTCTACCAAAACATTTCTAGTTTCGGGCATTTCTTCACCTGTAATGTGATTAATAACATGGTGTTGTTTGATGTCGGGAGCAAAAATTTCGTAAATGGCATTATTTTTAGATATTGCATAAAGAGTTAATGTCGCTTCATGAATTTCGGCTCCGTCAAATACACCATTTCCTGCTAAAACAACTGCTATTTTTTTCATAATAAACTATTTTGAAGTGTATGCTTATAATTAATTGATTTATTGTAAATATAATTTTAATTTGGCATGAATTCAAGATGTGATTGTTATGAAAAGAACCTTTATTGCAATAAAAATCCCATTAACAAAGAATATTTCTGAAATATATAATCGTATTAAAGTTGAATTAAAGGATGAAAAAGTGAAATGGGTAGAGGAATGGAATATGCATATTACAATTTTATTTTTGGGAGATACATACGAAAATGATATGGAAAAAATTTGTGATGAACTTTCATTAAATATGAAAAGTTTTAACTCATTTTTATTGAAGGTTACCAGTGTAGGTGTTTTTAAAAATGTATACAATCCTAAAGCATTATGGCTGGGAGTAGAAGAATCAAAAAATCTTAAAGAACTGTATGAAGTTATTGCAGAAACAATTATTCCATTAGGGCTTAAGGTTCAAAAGAAGGATTTTAAACCTCATATTACTGTCGGAAGAACAAAATTTATAAATGACAAAAACAATTTGAAAAACTTGATTAAGGATTTAAAAGAAGAAGAAATTGATGAGATAAAGATTAGCGATGTTTATTATTACGAAAGTATTTTAACTTCAAAGGGCCCGGTTTATAATGTAATACGCGAATTTAACATGATTTAAATATGTCTTCCTTTCAGAATAATTAAAACGGTGTAGATCATAATTTTGAAATCAACATAAACCGACATATTCTCAATGTAAAGAATATCATATTTTAATCGTTCAATCATTTGATCAACACTTTCAGCATAACCGTATTTTACTTGCCCCCAAGAAGTAATTCCAGGCTTTACTTTTTGTAAATGTAGATAATGGGGTGCTTTTTCTACTATTTGGTCAATAAAATGTTTTCTTTCTGGTCTAGGTCCTACGAGAGACATATCACCCTTCAGGACATTATAAAAGTTGGGTAATTCATCAAGCTTGGCTTTTCGCATAAATTTACCAAAAGGAGTTATTCTATTATCATTTTTAGATGATAAGGCAGGTCCGTTTCTTTCGGAATCAATATACATTGACCTGAATTTATATAGAGTAAATGGTTTCCCAAATTGTCCAATTCGTTCATGGCTATAAAGTACAGGCCCTTTGGATGTTAATTTTATACCAATTGCGAGAGATATAATTGCAGGCGAGAAAATTACTAGCGCTACCAGCGAAATGCCAAAATCTATTAATTGTTTTGTTTGTTCCTGCCATGTAGGCATTAGACTATGAGATATTTGAATTAAAGGAGTGCTGTAGATGTGTGCCATTTTTACTTTACCTATTAAAATGTCATACATGCTGGCTATTACTTTTATAACAATATTTTTATCATCAAGATAATTAATTATTTTTTCAATTTCTTTATTCTCAGTAGATTCCAGCGCAATAATTACTTCTTCAATTTTATATTTGTCTATTACTTTCCGTACATTATCTAAATTACCTAAGTTCTTTAAATTTTTTTCAAGCAAATACTTATCTTTTTTAATAATACTAATAAATCCAATAAATTTATTTCCAACAGATTTCTGCTGATTCTCAATTTTGTGGTAAATATCGATGGCTTTTCTGTCTCCACCAATTATAATAGTATTAAAGCCAATTTTTCTTCTATGGATTTTATTATTTGTAACTGAAGTAATAAATACTCTTGGAATATAGGTGAAAGTAAATTGAATTAATACCAACGAAAGAAACAGGTCGTAATAATGAGTGTAAGTAAGAACCTGGTCATCAAGTAAAGATGTGAAAAAGATTATTGTAGAGCCTGTGAGTATTGTAAAAAAAGTTTGAGCAAGCTCCTTTAGTCGCGATTTTCTATAAATATCTTTATAGTAACCGCTTAAATAGTAAAGAAAAACCCAGAATAGAGGAATAAAAATAATACCATAGTAATACTTCTCAGCTAATTCTAATGGAACTTTGTAGCCAAATTTTAATGGCTCTATATAAGTTTTCCTGTAAATGTAAAAAACGCTCCATCCCAATACAGCTGTGAAGTAGTCGAAAAAGAGATATTTTAATGTGTGTAATTTTTTATTCATCAGGAATTCTAATTCGGAAACCAGATTAAATTATTCTTAAATGTAAAAGAAATTAAATTGTTTATAAAATAAAATAATTATGTACAAATATTACAAAACGGGGCTTATTACTGTTGATTATTTATTTTAAACAGATTATCTATAATTTCCTGAGATGTTTGAATGACCTTTAAAATAGGCGGATTTTCCGAGATGTTTTGTAAATTAAGGTTTTTACAGTAGTTAATAAATTCTGTTAATTCAGTTTTTAATGGATTCTCATTCTTTCTATTAAACTCCTTTCGGGTTATTTGTCCAGTGATAAATTTTTGCATTACAGCAAAATTATTCACGAAATCAATATTAAATGTGCATTCAGCTTCATAAAACAATGCGGTATTTAATTCTTGTGTGGATATATTATTTAATTTCATATTAAGTACTGCACCGTTATCATAATCAACTCTTATGTGAATCAAACTAAAATGAATGATTTCAACTGGAACAGAAAGAACAGATACTTTTTTTATACCTGAATTAAAATAGCTATTTGCTATATTAAGATTGTTTAAAATCTCTACAAAATAGTCTGAACTTCTTATGAGTGATTTATAACATTTATTTATTTCTATTAGTTTGGGATTAGATATCAGGTCTTTAATGTTAAGAAATATGGGTGAAAAAGATTTTGATAATTTTAACTGAACGAATGTTCTTGCTTCAAGTGCAACCTTAAATAGATGTTTTATTTCTACTGTTGTGAGACCAGATATATCCTCAATAAATAAATTACAGGATTTCTTTATTGCGCTCAATGCAAAATTATAATTTGGCTTTAAAGTACCTGCAAAATATACGGCGTCAACTTTTTCAAATAGTTCTGTTGAAGAAGAATAATACTTTTTTTTATAGTTTCTACATATTGGCATTATCTCTTCCGAAAGTGGTGAAAATAACCCATGCAGTTCTTTCTTTAAAGCGTCATTTATTAAATTAAAACGATCATTATCCTTAACTGAGTTAATACCAATAATTCCTATTTTCATAATTGTAATTTAAAGGTTATACAAACTTAATTTATTTACGAATGTAGATTGGTCTTACGAGTGCTTATTTATTAACTAATTTTTGTTGATAACGAGGTGAAATGGCTATGTAATTAAATTGAATTTCTAATTTTTCCTGATAATAAAATAAAAAATCATTACCATCTCACAGTGATAGCTTGTATTAAAAATATTAAATTGTCTTCTTTTGATTATTGAGATTTGTTCTGCTATATTTGCGATTAATATTTTAGAAAAACAGGAATTGTGTAAATGACTGATTCGTACAGACATAAGGGGTTGCGAAAAAAGCTGGTTGAAGTTATACAAGAAAAAGGAATTAAAGATAAACGTATTCTTGAAGCTATTGGTAATATTCCACGTCATAATTTTATGGATAGTAGTTTCATTGGATTTGCCTATCGTGATCAGGCGTTTCCGATTGGTTCCGGACAAACAATTTCTCAACCTTATACTGTTGCTTTTCAAACCGAATTATTACAGATTGAAAAACATAATAAAATCCTCGAAGTCGGAACTGGATCAGGATATCAGTGTGCAATACTTCTCGAATTAGGAGCCAAAGTATTTACCATTGAACGTCAACGAGAACTATATTTAAAATCAAGAGCATTACTAACAAAGATGGGCTATAAACCATATTTCTTTTATGGTGATGGATATGCCGGCTTGCCAAATCATGGCCCATTTGATAAAATATTAATAACAGCTGGTGCTCCTGAAGCACCTGAAGAACTGTTAAAACAATTAAAAATAGGAGGTAGAATGGTTGTGCCAGTTGGTGGTTCTAACGGACAGGTTATGAAAACAATTGATCGTATTGGTGAAGATGAATATAAAGAATCGGAACATGGATATTTTGCGTTTGTTCCAATGTTAAAAGGAAAACAATAATTAAATAAAACAACAATGACAAAAATTAAGATATTTGTGTTTAATCCTTTTCAAGAAAATACAATCTTATTATATGATGAAACAAAAGAATGTGTAATTATTGATGCTGGATGTAACGAAGAACATGAGTTTGAAAAAATTGATGCATTTATTGAAGAAAATAAGTTGATATTAAAATCAATAATTAATACACATTGCCATATCGATCATATTATGGGGAATTCTTATTTGGTAAATAAATATAAGATACCTTCTATAGCGCATAAAGATGATATGCCATTATTAGAACGATCAAATGACATGGCGCTAGCATTTGGATTTGATGTTCAGGAGCCTCCTGTTCCAAATAAATTTGTTGAAGAAGGAGATGAAATAAAGTTCGGGAATACAATATTACAAATCTTGCACGTTCCTGGTCATTCGCCAGGCAGTATCATTTTATATAATGATCAGGAAAAATTTATGATTGTTGGTGATGTTTTATTTGCAGGAAGTATTGGAAGAACAGACTTACCGGGAGGAGATCATGAAACACTTATTTCAGGAATTAAAGAAAAGATATTTTCTTTAAATGAAGATGTTGTTGTATATCCCGGACATGGTGAAAGTACTACTATTGGTCATGAGAAGAGCACTAATCCGTATTTTTAATTATCTGAATAACAAGTGTGAACAATGATAAATGAATGTTGTTTTATTACACACTTAGATGATAAAGAATATGATATTTTTAATATTAATTGATTATGCTTATTTTTAATTTTTAACTTGAGAAAATTTAATAAATAAATATTTACACCTTAAATAACATTATAAAATGGCATTAGATAATTTCATTCAACGTCACAATGGTCCCAGAGATCATGAAATTGAAAAAATGACAAAAAAAATTGGTGTTTCCGGTTTAGATGAGTTAATTGACAAAACAGTTCCTGCATTAATCAGGCTTGAAAAACCAATGGATTTAGAAAAAGGGATTAGTGAATTTGAATATTCAAAAGAATTAAAAAAAATTGCAGCAAAAAATAAGTTGTATAAATCGTTTATAGGTTTAGGATATTATGATACAATTATGCCTGCGGTTGTGCAACGAAATATTCTTGAGAATCCAAGCTGGTATACATCTTACACTCCATATCAGGCAGAAATTTCACAAGGTCGTTTAGAAGCTCTTTTAAATTTCCAGACAGTTGTTATGGATCTTACTGGCATGGAATTAGCTAATGCATCATTATTGGATGAAGGCACATCAGCTTCTGAAGCAATGATTATGCTTTTTAATGGCCGTCCAAGAGCACAGGCAAAAGCAGGTGCAAATGTTTTTTTTATCGACGAAAATATTTTTCCTCAAACAAGCGATGTAATTGAGGCACGAGCTATTCCTTTAGGAATTGAAGTTGTAAAAGGAAACTTTAAAGATTATGAATTGAATGATAAAGTATTTGGTGCTATTGTTCAATATCCAGCAGCTGATGGAGAGGTTGTTGATTATAAAGATTTCGTAAATAAAGCTCATGAGAATGAAACAGCTGTTGCTGTTGCTGCTGATATAATGAGTCTTGTACTTTTGACTCCTCCGGGAGATTGGGGTGCAGATGTAGTTGTTGGATCAACCCAAAGATTTGGTATCCCAATGGGATATGGAGGTCCTCATGCAGGTTATTTTGCAACTTCAGAAAAATATAAAAGAAATATTCCGGGACGAATAATTGGAATTTCAAAAGATGTTCAAAATAAGCTCGCATTACGTATGGCTTTACAAACACGTGAGCAGCATATTAAACGAGAACGTGCTACTTCTAATATTTGTACTGCACAGGCGTTATTGGCTACTATGGCTGGTATGTATGCAGTTTATCATGGCGCTGAAGGTCTAAAGCGTATTGCATTGCATATTCATAGTATGGCAACTACTTTAAATGAGACGTTACAAGCATTAGGATATAAACAGGAAAATACAAATTTCTTCGATACCTTAAAAATCGATTTAGGTAATGTAAAAGTTGCTGATATTAAGAAATTAGCTCTTGAAAGAGAGATTAACTTTAATTATATCGATGATAAAACAATTGGAATTAGTACCGATGAAACTACTTTAATTCAAGATATAAATAATGTAATTGAAGTTTTTGCTCTTGCAGCGGATAAAAAAGCTGATGCTATAAGTAGCATTAATGAGCAAGTTTCTTTTGATAATAAATTCAAACGTACAAGTGACTTCTTAAAGTTAGAAGTTTTTAACCGCTATCGTTCAGAAACCGAAATGATGCGTTATATTAAGAAGTTGGAAAGAAAGGACTTTTCTTTAACTCATTCAATGATTTCATTGGGCTCTTGTACAATGAAATTAAACGCAGCAACTGAAATGTTTGCACTAAGCTGGCCTGAATTTGGTGGAGTTCATCCATTTGTTCCTGTTGATCAGGCTGAGGGATATCATCAACTGTTTCAGGAGTTAGAAGAGGATTTAAAAGTTATTACTGGTTTTGATGCAATTTCTTTTCAGCCAAATTCCGGAGCTGCAGGAGAGTATGCTGGACTAATGGTTATTCGTGAATATCATATTGAACATGGACAAGGGCATAGAAATATTGCTCTTATTCCATCATCAGCGCACGGAACAAATCCTGCAAGTGCTGTAATGGCAGGAATGAAGGTTGTTGTTGTGGAATGCGATGAGAATGGAAATATCGATATTGAAGATTTAAGAAAAAAAGCAGAAGAACACAAAGATAATCTTGCGGCATGGATGGTAACTTACCCATCAACACATGGTGTTTTTGAAAGTAAGATTAAAGAGATGAACGAGATTGTTCATGAAAATGGCGGTTTAGTTTATATGGATGGTGCTAATATGAATGCACAACTTGGATTAACAAATCCTGCAAGTATTGGCGCTGATGTATGTCACCTTAATTTGCATAAAACGTTTGCTATTCCTCATGGTGGAGGTGGACCAGGAGTAGGTCCGATTGGTGTAAACGAAAAACTAAGACCTTATTTACCAACAAATCCTATTGTAAAAACTGGTGGTGAAAAACCAATTAAAGCAGTTTCATCTGCGCCTTGGGGTAGTGCAAGTGTATTAACTATTTCGCACGCATTTATTAAAATGATGGGTGGAGAAGGTTTAACAAGTGTAAGTAAAATGGCTATTTTAAATGCTAATTATCTTGCTGCATCATTAAAAGGAAACTTCGATATATTGTATACAGGTGAAACAGGTTTTGTTGCTCACGAAATGATTATTGACTGTAGAAACTTTAAAGCAATGGCCAATATTACAGAAGCTGATATTGCTAAACGTCTTATGGATTTTGGATTTCATGCTCCAACATTGTCATTTCCAGTTCATGGAACATTGATGGTTGAGCCAACAGAAAGTGAATCTTTACAGGAACTTGATCGTTTTACAGAAGCTATGACTACTATTTATAACGAGATTGTTGAAGTAAAAGATGGCAAAGCGGATGCAGAAAATAATGTTTTAAGAAATGCTCCTCATACTCAGGAAGTAGTAGTTGCAAATAATTGGGATCGTTCTTATGATAGAGAAAAAGCAGCTTTCCCTCTAAATTGGGTTCGTGAGAATAAGTTTTGGCCATCTGTTAACCGAATTGATGATGGTTATGGCGACAGAAACCTAATTTGTACTTGTGCTCCGATAGATGAATATCGTGAAGGCAAATTTAATTTTGAGACAATGAAATAGGAAAAATAGATAAATAGAAATACCGGCATGGGAGAATTTCATGTCGGTATTTTTTTATTCTTTTCATCTTTTATATTGTTGTATAGTAATTATGAGAAAGTATGTCCGATAAGATTTTAATGGCTCCAATTCAGGGTATTACCGATTATCATTTCCGAAATACATTTCAAAAGTTCTTCGATGGAGTAGATGTTTTGTATTCGCCTTTTCTAAGGCTTGATAAAGATATGCAGCTTAAAAAATCAAAAGTCAAGGATGTATTACCTGAAAATAATGCGAATATTAATCTTGTTCCCCAAATTTTAACAAACAAACCAGATGAGTTTATATATCTTTCTAAGTACTTACGTGATTTAGGATATAATCAGGTAAATTGGAATTTGGGTTGCCCATTTGCTATGGTAGTAAATAGGGAGTTAGGATCAGGTTTACTTCCAAATCATAATAAAATAAGAAAAATTTTAGATGAAGTAATGCCTAAAATTTCATTGAGTGTATCTATCAAAATGCGAATTGGATTGGAGAATGGCGATGACATCTTTAAAATATTACCAATACTAGATAATTACCCGATATCTGAAATTATTATACATCCACGAACAGGGAAACAAATGTACAAGGGCGAAGTTAGCACCCATATTTTTGAAAAATGCTTGAGTTTAACCAAACATAAGATTTGTTATAATGGAGACATTAATACATTAGAAGATTTTCAAAATCTAAAGAATCGTTTTGAGAATGTTAGTTCGTGGATGATAGGTCGCAGTTTAGTTTCAAATCCTTTTTTAGCAGAGCAAATAAAACAAAAAGATAAGGATTCTCAAGAAAATAAAATGTTAAGATTTAAGGAATTTCATGACGCGTTAGCCAAAGAATATATAGATAGATTGGAAGGCTCATCACATTTTTTAAATAAGATGAGAATCTTCTGGGAGTATTTCTCTGTCTCTTTTTCGAATAGCCATAAAGTCTACAAGCGAATAAAAAAAGCTACATCTATTGAAAAGTATCATATTGCAGTTGAGCAAAATTGCCTGGAAAGGTGGACTGCTTAACAAAATGGAGTTGGAATTTTATAATAGATCAAATTATGAAACTATTGTGAGAGAATATAATAGTTTGA
>DAOUTQ010000111.1 GCA_030668615.1 Bacteroidales bacterium
AAACGTAAAAGTTTACGATGGTGCTTATAACGAATGGAAATTAAACTAATTTAATTATGAAACTCATAAAATTTATTATTCCTGTTTTATTTTCTGTTACACTTCTTTTTAGTTGTGTTAAGAAAGATAATACAATTTATGAAAGCACTGATAATATGGTAGCTGCTGCAAAAGCAGAAATTTGTACCATGGGCATGGAAGAATTAAAAGCCTTAATTGACAATCACACAGAAATACAAATTGTGGATTGCCGTGAGGATTATGATTTCATGTTAGGTCATATTTCCGGTTCAATTCATATTCCACGAGGACTTCTTGAATTTTCCGGAAAATTATCAAACAGAAGAATTAAAACTCTTGTAATTGGTAATGAAATGGGAAGTGGTGCTTTGGCAGTTCAGTCTTTAAAACTACTTAAATACTCAGATTGCCACATGCTTGATTTTAGTTGGTTCGATTGGGAAGCAACTTATCCTGAATTAGTCGAACAAGGGATGGGAGAAAAAGCACCTGTAACAGTAAAAAAAGAAGCATCCGGCGGTGGATGTGGCGATTAATTAATAACCATTAACAATTTACAAAATGGCAAAAAAAATGACAATTGGCTTAAGCTCATCATGTATTGATAAACTAACTGGTCTTGGTGTTATACTAAGTGGTGCTGCTGCCGAAGATTTAGAAGTTGATTTATTTATTTTAGTAAATGCTGGCCATGCTTTTCTAAAAAACAAAGCAGAAAACCTAAAAGAAATGTCTGATCAAGTTCAAACCTCTGAAGAATTTCTTAAATCATTAGAACAATTAAAGACTCCTCATTGGATTGAATTTTTTGAAATGGCAAAAGACATGACAACTGTAAATATATTGCTATGCAGTCTTGCAGGCAAAATTGCAGGAAGTGATGCTAAAGAAGATTATATTGATCTTGTAGATGATATCTGTGGAATTGGAGAATACATTGATTCTGCAGGTGAAGCAGATATTAACCTTTTTATTTAAAATTATAAACCATTAAAATTTAATATTATGACAACAGAAGAATTAAAAGCAATACAAGCTGACAAAGTAGTAGATTCAAGAGGAACTGCATGTCCAGGTCCACTTTTAGCGGTTAAACAAGCTATGGCAGATATTCCATCTGGTGGAGTAATGCAAATTTTATCATCTGATGCCGGAACTAAAAGAGATATTCCAAGATGGGCTGCAAAAAAAGGACACGAATATTTAGGTGATTTCGAAGAAGCCGGATTTTTTACCCTTTATTTAAAAAAAGCATAACCCCTTAATCTTATTATTATGAGTGACTATCAGCCAAAAATATTGGTCTTTTCATCAGATAAAATATCTGATCCGGCCATAGATCTTGCTGGTCTGCTCAAAAAACATTATTCACCCAAAGTATACAACATAACTGTACCATGCACAAGTTCTGTTAAATCAAGATGGATTTTACATGCTTTTGAAAAAGGTATAGATGGTGTATTTATTGGAAGCGATGGAACGGATTGTCCTTACCGTTCCGATTGCTCCGATTTAAGCTCAAAGGTGATTGAACAGACACAAGAAGTAATGAAAGAAAGAGGTATAAACATAGCAAGAGTTAAAATGGCAGCTTTATGCTCTGTTTGTGCCGATCCTTTTGTAAACCATATGAAGAATTTCTCTGAGTCTTTAGCTAGTCTCGGAAATATTAAAAACGAAACCGGACAAAGCAATGAATAATTCAAAATATGATGCGTTAGTTATTGGGGGCGGTGTGGCCGGACAGGAGTCATCTTTAAACCTTGCTGATATGGGTTTTAAAGTTCTACTTGTTGAAAAAGATTTATCGATAGGTGGGAAAATGATCCATCTTAGTAAGGTTTTTCCTACATTAGATTGTGCAGCATGTATTACGACACCTAAAATGTCTGAAACAGGCCGCCATCCAAACATAACTCTTTTAACATATAGCGATGTTAAAGAAATAGCTAAAAACGGACAAGGTTTTAATGCAAAAATTGTTAAAAACCCAAGATATGTTGATGAATCAATTTGTACAGGATGTAGCGAGTGCGAAATAAGCTGTCCTGAATATAATGAAGATCCATACAACTTTGGTTATGTAGCAAAGAAAACTGCATTTATACCATTTACTACAGCAAGTCCAAAAGTTGCAACAATTCAAAGAAACGGAACCTCTTCACCATGTATATCAACATGCCCTGGAGGAGTAAAAGCTCATGGTTATGTTTCTTTGGTTCGTAACGGACTTTATGAAGAAGCTATGAATCTTCATCTTGAAGATATCCCTTTACCTGGATCTTTAGGTAGAGCATGTTATGCTCCTTGTGAAGGAGAGTGTACAAGAAAAGAAATCGACGGATCAGTTAATATTCGTCGTGTAAAAAGATTTTTCTCTGATTATTATTACGACAAATATTCAGAGCCTAAATTTGATGAAATTGAAACTAAGTCAGGAAAAAAAGTGGCTGTAATAGGATCTGGACCATCCGGACTTACAGCAGCTTACCATTTAGCAAAAGCCGGACATAGTGTTAAAATATTCGAAGGCGATAGTGAATTAGGTGGTATGTTAAAATCATCTATTCCATCATTCCGTCTTCCAAACGAAATTGTTGATAGAGATATAAAAAACATAACCTCTCTGGGTGTAGATTATGAACTAAATCATGTTGTTGAAAATCTTGAGGAATTAAAAAAAGAAGGTTATGATGCTATTTATGTTTCTGTTGGAACACACGAAACCGTAAAGTTTGATATTAAAGGAAAAGACTTAGATGGTATTTTGTGTTGTTTATCATTTTTAAAGAGCGTAAACAAAGGCTCAAAAATGGACATGACTGGTAAAACAGTTATGGTTTGTGGAGGTGGTAATGTAGCTATGGATTCGGCAAGAACCGCAATGCGATTAGGAGCAGAAAAGGTAATTGTTATTTATAGAAGAGATCGTGATCAGATGCCAGCTGCAGACATTGAAATTAAAGAGGCTGAAGAGGAAGGAATAGAGTTCTATTTCTTAAATAATCCAGTAGAATTTATTGGCGAAAACGGCAAACTATCTGCTGTTAAATGCATCAAAATGCAATTAGGAGAACCTGATGCAAGCGGAAGAAAAAGGCCTGAAGAAATTGAAGGATCTGAACACATTATTAAAATAGATTTTGCAGTTACATCCATTGGTTTGCTTCCTACATCATCTCCATTTAAGAATGAATTAGGATTAAACAAAAATGGAACTATTGAAGTAAATTCTGAAACCTTACAAACATCTAAACCTCATATTTTTGCTGGTGGTGATGTTGTAACAGGAGCTTCATCGATAATTGAAGCAGCAGGACAAGGTAAAAGAGCTGCATTTTTTATCGATAAATATTTAGAAGGTGAAAATCCGGTTGATTATAAATTTGATCATAGATTGCCACCAACAAGCAAAGACGAAGTTCTTGCCAGAATGGAAAATCAGAAATCAGTAATGCCAATTATAGCATACGAAAGAGCTGCTACTGAAAGAATAAAAGATTTTGAAGAAATTGAATCAACTTATTCTGAAGATGAAGCATTTTTAAGTGCAAGCAGATGTCTGGATTGTAATATTTGTAGAGAATGCCATCAATGCGTTTCAGCATGTCCGGCAAATGCAATTGATTTTTCACAAGAACCTGAAGAACTTTCAATATCTGCCAAATCGGTTATTGTTTCAACAGGTTTTAATCTGTTCCCTAAAGAGAAACTTCCAAATTATGGAGGAGGGAAAATAACAAATGTAATTACTGCGATGGATATGGAACGACATCTTGTTCCTACCCGACCATACAATACTGTTTTACGTCCTTCGGACGGACGAGTACCTGATAACATTGCATATATTTTATGTGCAGGATCACGTAGCGAAGCTATCGGAAATCCAATTTGTTCGCAAATATGTTGTATGTATTCAATCAAACAAGCCCAATTATTAATGGGTGCTTTGCCTTTAGCTGATGTTACTATTTATTATATGAATATCAGATCGTTCGGTAAAGGATTCGAAGAATTCTACCAACGTTCAAAAGGTATGGGTGTTGAATTTGTGAAAGGTAAAGTTGCAAAAGTTGAAGAAGTCGAAGATGGAAACATGATTTTAAGATACGAAGATATCCTTGAAGGAAAAGTTAAAGAAACGAAACACGATTTAGTAGTTCTTTCAGTAGGTTCTCTTCCAAATCCTGATGTCAATTCAATGTTTACAGACAAACCTATTGAGTTGGACAAATTCAGTTTTGTTAAACAGGTTGATGAGTTAGTTAGCCCGGCAGCAACAAATATCGATGGAGTTTTTGTTGCAGGAACTGCTTCCGGACCAAAAGATATTCCGGATACAATTCTTTCGGCTGGTGGTGCAGCTTCCGAAGCAGCAAGTTATTTAAGGAGGTTGAAATGAAAAAAGATCTAAAACAAAAAATAGGTGTTTACATCTGCGAGTGTGGTGGTAATATATCCGACTATGTTGATGTAGAAAAAGTAGCAAAAGCTGTTGAAAATGAGCCAGGTGTTTATTTAGTTCAAACAACAATGTTTACTTGTTCTGATTCAGCCCAGATTGAGATTATTGAAGGTATAAAAGAAAATAATCTCGACTCAATGGTGGTTGCATCATGTTCTCCAAAACTACATTTGTTAACTTTTAGAGATGTAGCTAAAAGAGCAGGACTTAACCAGTATAATTACGTTCATGCTAATATAAGAGAGCAATGTTCATGGGCGCATTCAGACAGAACCGAAGAAGCCACAGACAAAGCTGTTAGACTTGTTCGAGCTGCAATTGCTAAAGTTAGATTATCAGAAAGCTTAGAAACCATAGAAATTGAAGCAAAAAATGTTGCTGCAATTGTTGGTGCTGGTGTTTCTGGTCTAAGATCTGCAATTGACCTTGCTGATCAGGGAACTCAGGTTTATCTTATAGAAAGAGATCATTTCGTTGGAGGAAGAACAGCACAATGGGGAAAGCTTTTCCCAACAAATGAAGACGGTAAAGAACTTGTAGAACGTCTTTATAAGCAAATTAAAGAACGTGAAAACATTACTGTATTTACCGGTGCTGATATCCAATCTTTAGATGGTAGTGTTGGAGATTTCAAGCTTGGTGTTAAAATATCACCGCGACATATTACCGGAGCATGTGATGAAGAAACAAGCGATCAACTTTATAAGGTATGCCCTCAGGAAACTGATGATGAGTTTAATTTTGGCCTTACCAAAAGAAAAGCAATTTATAAGAACTATAAAAATGCTTATCCTGAAAATCCTGTTGTGGATATGGATTTATGTGACAAATGTGGAGAATGTCTAAAAGTAACAAACAGTAACATAAATCTTGAGCAGGAAGCAGAAAACATCACTTTAAATGTAGGAGCAATATTGCTTAATACAGGTTTTGATCCTTACGAGCCAAAAGATGGCGAATTTGGGTACAAAACTATTGACAATGTGATAACTCTTCCTCAATTTCGCAGATTACTTGATATGAGTAATGGTTCGCTGGAATATAATGGTAAAAGCATCAGAGATATCGCTTATATATATTGTGTAGGTAGTCGTCAACCTGATGGTGAAAACAAACATTGTTCAAGATATTGTTGTACATCAGCTATACAATCTGCACTTAATGTAAAAAGTAAATATAGCGATGTGAGAAATTTCCATATAAACAGGGGAATAAGAACTTATGGAAAACAGGAAACTTGTTATGTTGACTCAACAAAACAGGGAGATGTATATTTGCAGTTTTTTGAAAAATCATTTCCAACTTTAGAGAAAATTGGTGATAAAACAATTATTACTCTTAATGATGCTCTTACTGATAATGAAACGATGGAGGTTTCTGCTGATCTTGTTGTTCTAGTAACCGGAATGGTTCCAAGAAAAGAAGATACAGTTGCAGGAATATTAAAAGTTCCTATCGGTAGTGATAAGTTTTATAATGAAATTCATACGAAACTGCGTCCTGTAGAAACAGTAATAGATGGTATTTTCATTGCAGGAGCTTGTCAGAGTCCTAAAAACATCAGGGCTACAATGGCTTCAACGCTTTCAGCAACGGCAAAGGCTAATTCATTAATCAGTACAGGGAAAATTGAACTGGAACCTATAATTGCAACAATCGATACTAATTTGTGCGAATGGTGCGGAAAGTGTGATGAATTATGTTCATATAATGCTTTTGAGAAAGTAGAAATTGATGGCAAAATGGTTGCTCAGGTTAATAAAGCCATTTGTAAGGGTTGTGGTGCTTGTGCTCCAATTTGCGAAGTAAATGCAATAAATATTATTGGCTCCTCGGATGAAGAAGTTGAAGTTATGATTGACGCATTTGTAAAAGATGTTCAATTCATTGAAGATCATAAAGCAAAAGAAGCTGAAAAAACTGTTGGAAAAACTGACGATACTGAAAAATTGAAGAAAGCATTACCAGAAATAGGTAAGAAGATTCTTCAATCGCTCGAATCAGAAGCTAAATCGGTTCCAGAAATTGCTGCAGATATTCAGCATCCAGCTGATGATGTATTATACTACTTAATGTCGTTGAGAAAATACGGTTTTGTGAAAGAAACGGGAGAAATCAACGATGATGAGTATTATTTATATGAATTAAAACAATAATAATATGTCTAAATTAAATCCTGATTTTATTTTAGAGTTCAGTACAGATGAAGAATTCAATCCTAATGCCTGTATAAACTGCGGGACATGCTCGGGGCTTTGCCCAATTGGATTAGATGCTCTTCCAAGAAAGCTAAGTAGATATATCGTACTAGGACTTGAAGATAAAATTTTAGAAGAGAAGGAAAGTTATTTTCAATGTCTTTTATGCAAATTATGTGTTGAAAACTGTCCAACTCAGGTTAATATCTCAAGCAATGTAAGAACTGCTCGTAACTATATTAATAGAAAAATTTATAAAATTTAACTATAAAATATTATGTCTCTACCAATTAATCATATTATTGGCCTCCTTTCCGACAATCTTAAGTTAAGGAAAAGTGTATTGCCATTAAGTAAAAATAGTATTACCGGATGGGCTAAAGGGCTTAATATACCCAAAAACGGGAATACAGTTCTGTACACAGGCCATATGTATCAACTTATGCCCTCAATAGCATTTTTAGGGAAAATAATAGGAATGCTGGAGAATTCAGCTCTTAACAAAACCCTTGGTTTAGGACGGTTTTTTAATAAAATAATAAACGTATCAATGTTTATTACCTGGCCTTCACGTAAAATGCGTAATTTATATGATAAAAGGCTTAGAAATATCGCTGAAATGCTTACAAGAAGCGGGGTTGAATATGGCTATCTTTATGGAAAAGAAATGTATACCGGTGCTTTAATCTACGATATGGGTGTGGATGATGTATTTATCAAACACGCACATAGGGTGTATCAATTACTTAAAGATAATGGTGTTACAAGTGTAATTACTGTAGATCCTCACACAACAGAAATGTTGAGAGATATTTACCCAAAGTTTATAAAAGATTATAAACTGGAAGTAAAAAGTTATCTTGAAGTATTGAATGAGGTTGATATAAAACTAAATAATATTCCGGACAAAGATGTTGTTATGCATGATTCATGTATATATGCTCGTGGTCTTGATGTATTAAATCAACCAGTAAAAATTCTTGAAAAGGCTGGTGTTAATATTTTAGATTTGAATGATTCTAAAAAATTAACACAGTGTTGCGGTGGACCAATAGAGTCACTGTTTCCAGCAAAATCCGTAGAGATTGCAAAAAAACGAGTAGACCAGCTTAATAAAAATGGCTGTAAAGAAATAGTATCAATGTGTCCTATTTGCTTATTCAATTTGCAACATGCTGCTGAAAATACTGAGATACAAGTAAAAGATATTTCAGAATACTTTTAAAAACTATTCTGAAATATTTACAACATAAAAAAGGAGATCGTTTCGATCTCCTTTTTTTTACCCCTTAAAATTCATTTTGTAAGGACCTTTTATGTGCGTTAGCAGTGGTATATCAGGTATCCATTCAATAGGAAAAACATCATCATTTTCAAGTTCTGTTTTTATAAAAAATTCTGGCTCACCAAGTTTATACCAAACATCATCAATTTTAGTATAAATGCTGTCATCAATTAATAGAGGTTCGTCTGATTTTTTTATCCTGAAACTAGCTTGTAAATCTAGTCCATTAGATAAAAATACTCTTCCTGCACATTCATATTTTCTGCCATCCAGGGGAATTTGTTTTAGATCTATTTTTTTTACACTACAAGGTCCGATCCATGCTAAAACCTCACCCTTTTCTGCAATTTTTATGGAATACTTTTTAATATCAGATAGTTTTAATGGCATATCTTTTTTATTTTAATATTATAGTAAATATACAACCAGATGTGTTCTAAAACATATTTATGTGTATTAAATGAATCAGATTAAAAACTGTTTTAGATCAATTCTTTTTATGATCACGAATTATACCAATTCTTCATCAAAATGTCGTATTTAAAGTTTAGAATTGTTAATGCCGTTACATATTCAATTCATATTTATAAAAACAAATATGACATATTGAATAGTAAACGGTATTATTTACATTTGCAAAATAAAACATTAAACCTCAAAGAGCTGTTTTGGTCTTAGTATAAAATTCAAAACATATAGTATGAAAATTTTTAATAAAACAATCACACTAATTTTACTTGTAATGATTACTCTATTAATTTCCGGATGTTCGGAAAAGCCAACTCAACAAGCAAAAGAATTCAAATTTCAAATTGATCGGTTTGGAGAAATTCAAATTCTGCGATATCAAATTCCGGGTTTTGAAAACATGGATTTACGTCAGAAGAAGCTTCTTTATTTTTTAAGTGAAGCTGCAAAATGTGGTCGTGATATTACCTTCGATCAAAATTTTAAATACAACCTTTTGGTTCGTAAAACACTTGATGCAATTGTAACAAGCTATAATGGCGATAAGTCAATTGAAGATTATGAAAACTTTATGACTTACACAAAAAAAGTGTGGTTTTCAAGTGGTATTCATCATCACTATTCAACCGATAAATTTGTTCCTAATTTTACTGAAGATTATTTTAAATCTCTGATTATTAATTCAGACTCTAAGGAACTTCCTCTAAAAGAAAATCAATCAGTAGAAGAATTTATTGGATTTATTACTCCAATTATGTTTGATCCTAACTTATATGCTAAAAAAGTAGCTTCGGAAAAAGGAACCGATGTTGTAGCTAATTCTGCAAGTAATTTTTACGAAGGAGTTACAATGAAAGAAGTTAATTCGTATTACAAAAAACAAATTGATTCTAACGATCCAACTCCTATTAGCTATGGATTAAACAGTAAGGTTGTAAAAGAAAATGGTAAAGTAAAAGAGCTTTCTTATACTGTTAACGGAATGTACGGAGAAGCAATTTCTCAAATAATTTTCTGGTTAGAAAAAGCTATTCCGGTTGCAGAAAATGAAACTCAAGCCAAAGAATTTGAATTATTAATTGAATATTATAAAACCGGCGATTTAAAAATCTGGGACGAATATAATATTCTTTGGGCTGGGAATATCGGTGTTCAAATAGATTACGCAAATGGTTTTATTGAAGTATACGATGATCCAATGGCAATGAAAGCAACATGGGAATCGGTTGTAAATGTTAAAAACGAAGAAGCCACTAAACTAACTCAGATAATTGGAGAACAAGCACAATGGTTCGAAGATCATTCTCCTGTTGCTACTAAATTCAAAAAAGAAAAAGTAACAGGTGTTACAGCTAAAGTTATTGATGTAGTTCAGTTAGGCGGCGCCTGTTATCCTACTTCTCCTCTTGGAATTAATCTACCCAATGCCGATTGGATTAGAAAAGATCATGGTTCAAAATCTGTTACATTGAAAAATATCGGCTTTGCTTACGATCAGGTTGGCAAATCGGGTTACCTTAATGAGTTTGTTGCCATTGATGAGGTAAGAGAAAGAATGAAAAAATATGGCGATATAACAAACATGCTACATACTGATTTACACGAAGTTGTTGGTCATGGTAGTGGACAATTATTACCAGGAACAGACCCAGGAGCTTTGAAAGGATATCAGACTCCCCTTGAAGAAGCCCGTGCCGATTTATTTGGTTTATATTATTTACCAGATGCAAAATTGGTTGAACTTGGATTATTAACCGACACAGAAGCATACAAAGCACAATACGATTCATATATCTTGAATGGATTAATGGGACAATTAGCCAGAATTAAATTAGGTAAAAGCATTGAGCAAGCTCACATGCGTGGTCGCCAGTTGATTTCGAAATGGGTTTATGAAATGGGTAAAGAAGAAAACGTAATTGAAATGTATGCTCTTGATGAAAAAACATTTATCCGTATTAATGATTATGAAAAACTTCGAGTATTATTTGGAGAACTATTAGCCGAGATTCAAAGAATAAAATCAGAAGGTGATTATAATGCCGGAGAAGCATTAGTTGAAGATTACGGTGTGAAAATTGATCCGGAATTGCATAAGGAGTTATTAGAAAGATATGCAAAACTTAATAGAGCCGTATTTGGTGGATTTGCAAATCCTGAGTTAGTTCCAGTAACGGAAAATGGCGAAATAATCGATGTTAAAGTAGAATATATTGAGGATTATACTGAACAAATGCTAAAGTATGGTAAGGAGTATTCGTTCTTACCAACTATAAATTAATATAAATAAAGAGATTCCCGCCTGCGCGGGAATGACATATAAAGATAAAAGAAGCTATCTAAAAAGATGGCTTCTTTTTTGCAGATACAATTAAACAGATAAATAAAAAACATTTTGCGGCCTTAAAGTGTTAACTAATAATTATGTATCTTAGCTGCACATTGAAATATTAAATATATACGCGATGAAAATCAAATTAATTATACTGCTTACTCTTAGTTTTATTACTTTAAATCTGTACAGCCAGAATTTAAAAATTGGAGACAAAGCTCCTGAGATTATTCAAAATTTAGTTACTGGTGAAGAATTTCATTTATCAGAATTAAATGGACAAATGGTATTAATTGATTTTTGGGCATCGTGGTGCAAACCCTGCAGAAAAGAAAATCCAAATATTGTTGAAGTTTATAAAAAATATAAAGATTCTAATTTTAAAAACGGCAAAGGATTTACTGTATTAAGTGTTTCATTGGATTTCAAAAAAGATGCTTGGGAAAAAGCTATAAAAGCAGATTCGTTGGAATGGACTTACCATGTTGGAGATTTAAAAGGTTGGAGAAATGCTGCAGCACAAGAATATAAAGTTAAAAGCATACCAATAAGTTATTTAATTGATGGTGATGGAATTATTGTTGGTATAAATTTAAGAGGCGATTCTCTTGAATCAGCACTTAAAAAAATCCGAAAAAAAAAGTCCTTTTTTTCTTCAAAGGACTAATTAAAAAAGACTAATTATATCTCTACAGCCAGATTTTCAGGCTTTAATATTCTTATTAGTAAAGAGATTCTGATCTCACTTCGGCAAGCAGATTTTCAGCCATTTGTGATAATTTAATCTTACCGCTTTCCATACTACCAGATTTCTTTTTATCTCCACAACCTTCTTCAATTAAA
>DAOUTQ010000209.1 GCA_030668615.1 Bacteroidales bacterium
ACCAATTAATATCAGAACAATACCGATTATTCCTCTACCTAAGTTCCTGTTTGATTCCATAATAACTTATTTTTTATTTGTTAATATTTTTTTCTTTCTTCTTATCCTACGAATATAATAAAATGTAGCCAACCCAATCAAAATTACCGGCCAAATTCTGAATAAGAATAATAAAAACACAATAAAGCCTTTCCAACCTTTATCGAGAGATTTGAATAATCTCTGGAAAAAATTCTTTTCTTTTTCCGGTTCATATTTGTATTCGAAATTTTGTGTAATATGTAAATAGATAGTACTGTAAGAAACTTGTTTTTTAAGATACTTTAAGCGCCCTTCTTTAGACTCAATTTCTTCCCGAAGCACTCTTAATTTTTCTTCAACCTCAAGTATTTCTTTTATATTCTTTGCTTTGGATAATAACTGAATATATCTTTTTTCAACTTCTTTTTTTGTATTTAAACGTGCTTCAATATCGATAAATTCTTCAGTTACATCGCGAGCCGAAATATTTTTATATAATAATTTTTCAGAACCTTTTTCAAGTGTTGAAATAAATCTATCGAAAAAATCAGCAGGAATTCTTATAACTAACTGACAATTTATATTATAATCGTTCTTATCTAAATTGTCAGAAGAAATATAACCATTCGCTTTATTAATTGATGAATCGAGGTTAATTCTGTATAATGAGTAATTTTCAACTTCTAATCCAATTCGTGCATCTTTAATTATTTTTTTGTCAATAGAAAGGTTTAATTCATTAGTCTGATATTGATTGTTTTCCCCGATTGCCTGACGTGTCATAGTCACGTCTTCAGCATCAACTTCTTCAAATAATAAATCGTTGTACATAACGTCACCCTCAATTGAATCTTTATCAAAATTTCCTGAACAGGAAAAAAGAAAAGCAGTTGCCAGACAGCCAAAAAATAGTTTTTTCATAAGTACAAATTTTAATTATGAATTAAATTTAAGTCAATTTTATCAGAAAGTAAATTTCTTTGAATGGAATTTAAACTTCAAATCTTAAACCATCGTAAGCTAATGATATTCCACGTGGGAGTTCTTCGTTTATATCATGGTGCAATCCCATCTGGTGACTAATATGCGTTATATAAGCTCTTTTAGGGCTTAACTCCTTAATTAAATCAAGTGATTCTGATAATGAATAATGCGAAATATGTTTCCTCTTCCGAAGCGCATTAATTACAAAAAACTTTGTTCCGTGCAACTTTTCCTTTTCTTCTTCACTAATATAATTAGCATCAGTTATATATGCAAAATCGCCAATCCGGAATCCAAAAACAGGTAGTTTATAATGAAAAACTCTTATTGGAACAACCTTTACTCCTTTTATATCAAAAGGTTCAAGAGTTAAACTATGTAAATTTATTTGTGGAACTCCGGGATATTTTTTATCAGCAAATGAATACGAAAAATCTAATTTGATAGCTTCCTGCACTCTTTCTTCTGCATAAATATCAACAGGTTTTTGATTCATGAAATTAAAAGCACGAACATCATCAAGTCCTGCAATATGATCGCGATGCTCATGAGTAATTAATATCGCATCAATATCATTTACTTTTTCACGTAACATTTGCTGCCTAAAATCGGGTCCGGCATCTATTACAATATTAACTCCATTTACTTCAACAAATGCGGCTGTTCTTAGTCGTTTATCGTTAGGATCAGTTGACTGACAAACATCACAATTACAAGCTATAACCGGAACACCTTGCGAGGTTCCTGTACCAAGGATTTTTACTTTCAATGTTTATTCTTTTTTAAATTCTAAGCGAATAGAAAGATATAACAAATATAGTAAAACAATTACAGCCAAAATAGCAGAAGGAATAGCTGCTTCCTTTCCAAAGAGAGTAATAGCAGTAACAACTGAAAATCCTGAACTTTTAATAGTTAATAATAAAACCTGAGTAATACTTCTATCATATTTAATTCCTGATTTTTTTGTAAAAAATTCATATAACGAACCCAATCCAAAAGTAGCTGATAATAGCACAATTGATGATAACATTAATATTAGAGGATCAGAAAAAAATACATCCCGATTCATTCCTACAGCAGTGAATATTATAATTGCAAAACCCCAATCTACAATCTTACCACGTACTTTTGCTACATATTTAAACACAGGTTTGTATAATAGAAATCTTGATGCTATAAGAGGTACAAGAACTAATTTTATCATTAATATAAATAACGACCATGCACTAATTTCTGCACCATTCGAAAATACTTGTATAAGAAGTGGAGCTATAACAATTGAAGCCAGAAAAGCTCCAAATACACCTAAAATAGAATATTCAATATCACCTTTTAAAATACCGGAGAAAGGTATTACTGCAACTCCGGGAGGAGCTGCAACTATAACAACAAAGCCCATAAATAAAGCTTTTGTTGGCATTAAAAACCAGGCAAGAATAAGTACAATTGTTCCGAATATAAAATAATTGAGAACTGTTCCAATGAGCATTGGCTTAAATAACTTTTTTATGGGTAATAATGCTTTTGAATCAATTCCAGTAGTTGAAAATACCATTGTTATTGCCAAAATGTAAATGGTATAATCCTTAATATAGTTTGCATAATCACCTAATGACATTCCCATAATTACCGCAAAAACAAGAATGAAGTTTCTGTTAAGAACGATTTTAAGGATAAAACTTATAATGTGATTCATTTATTTATATTTCGATTTTTAACAAATATAAAAGCTTATACTGAATTAAAATAATCCAAAATAAGCTCACATCTAATACAATTTCAATAAGGAATTGTTTCAAATTCTTATTACCTGTTTGAATTTCCTCTTCAAATTTTATAAATTTGATTTTCATGAATTAAATTATTAAAAATGAAAAAGATAAGCATACTTCTGATTTTATTTAGTTTCTTTTCAAACTATTCATATTCGCAGCTTGAAGTAAACGACACCTTACTTTTAGCATTTAATAATGGTATATTCTGGGATTCTTCATCTGAACTTGAAATGGGTGGTTATGCAGATTATGGTAAATATGGAGCAACAAATTTAGGCGATACTGATCCTGCAACATGTTGGGCAGAAGGTTCTGAAAGTGATGGTTCATCTGAGTTTATTCGATTTACTATGCCTGAAAATACTATAACTCTTAGAATCAGAAACGGTTATCAGAAAAATGAAACAATCTTCTATGCCAATAACAGACCTAAAAATATTGAATTTGAATTATTTGCATGCTACGAACCAACTGGATATGTTACCGAATCGCATAATGGTTTTTTTACTAGCGTATTACTTGCTACTACAAGCACAACTTTAGATGATAAATTAGGATATCAAGATGTAAAGTTAGACATTGACTGGCCTGAAATTCATGAAGAATTATCTCATGACAGAACATTTGAAAAGGATCGCTTTGTTTTAAAAATTAAGATTATAGATGTTTACAAAGGAAATAAGTGGAATGATGCCTGTATATCAGACATTAATATAGTTCCAAATCCATATTATGATATTACCACTGATGATCATGGTTTACTTAAAGTTTCTGCAAATAAAACAGATACACTATTTTATAACGAAGAATACATATATCAGGTTGTGGAATTAAGTCCGGATTTAAAATGGATAATTTTTATATTAATGCCTTCTGATATTGAAAATTCAAGGGTTGAAACAGAATATAAATTGTATAATACCAAAGAAGAAAAGTTTATTTCGCCAGCCGATCTTACCAGTTTATACGGATTTATTAAAAAATCAGGTAAAATGCATATTCAGGGTTCAACTAATGATTTTGAAGATAAACTCATTTTACTGGAAGATTTAGAATAAATACTTATTAAATTTACATCCTGAAAAAAAAGTAAAATGAGTGCAAAAGTTTATTTGATTCCTACAACGCTTGGAGATTGTTCTGTTGAAAGTGTAATTCCATCGTATGTTGTTGATATAATTAATTCAACAAATCATTATATTGTTGAAAATATTAAGACAGCTCGACGTTATTTAATAAAAGCCGGAATTAAGGCTAAAATAGATGATTTAACCTTCTATGAACTAAATAAGCATTCTTCACCTGAGAACTATAATTCTTATTTAAACGCAATAAAAGACGGCAAAAACGTTGGAATAATATCAGAAGCAGGAACTCCTGGTGTTGCTGATCCCGGAGCAGATATTGTTGCAATTGCTCACCGTAAAAATATACCTGTTGTTCCTTTAGTTGGACCATCATCTATCCTGCTTTCTGTAATGGCATC
>DAOUTQ010000211.1 GCA_030668615.1 Bacteroidales bacterium
ATCTTTTATGCACTTTTCAACTTTGCTCTGGTCAATCCCTTTTATCATTTCATATGCTAATCCATTTTTTAATATGATTTCAGAGAACATTTCTTCAGCAGCAAAATTAGATTGCAAAATATTTCCATCTTTATCGAATCTAAAAACAGGAGCAGGGTTATACTTAGCAAATAGAGCCATTGATTTAATCTCTTCTGGAGAGTATTTCATATCTTGTACCATTTTTATTTACAATTATTAATAATATTTACTAAATAATTAATTGTGAAAGCTGAGTTCACAATCCCTTCCATTAAGGTTAAATCGTGCTGAGTTATTTCATTGTGTTTATTGAAAGTAATTACAGAAATATTTTCTTCATGATAATTAATAAAATTTCCGATTTTAAAATCAAGAAATTCTAATACGCGCGAATCAAAAAGATTGTTTTGATAAAACTTTTCCGAATCACTATAATTCGAAATTGTATCTGTTACGATTCCTAAGCTTCGCCTCGATTTCCAAATAGGAGCTTCAGATTCTTTCGGGATAACTATTTCGTTTGACTTAGAGGCTTGACCTTCAAAAGTCTTATATACAAAACCTTTTAAGTTACCATCCTTCTCTTTAGATGTAATAAAAACTCCTTTGTATCCTTGTTCTAATACAAATTGAGCCAAACGGTCATAACTATCACTCTCTTTTAATTGCTCATCGATACTAAGCATCATTTGAGTACTAAAATTTCGAACTTTATTTAGCCTTTCATCCAGTTTTTTACGTAAAGAGATATCATCTAACCAAACCAGAACGTTATCGCTTAAATCATCGGCTTTCATGTTTATTGAATACCACTTTTCAGTACGCGGTGAAAACCATTCTTCAGAAACGTGGTTTTTTGTTTTACAACTTTCATTAATCATTCTCTTAATATCAATTATTTGCTGGTTTTCAAATAAATCCTGAAAATTGTTAATTTTATTTTTTGAAAAGAGTTCTTTTGTTTCACCTTCAGAAACTACAATTTCACCATTTGTATTAATAACAAACGCAGGATCCTTCTTTTCCATTGGTAAACGAACCAGTAAGTTTAAATTCCTATTTCCAAATTTTACTGATGCTTTCGATATAGATTGTACTATAATTGGAACTATAAAAGGAATTAAGGATGAAAATATCCCTATTCCTTGAAAAAAGTTAATAACAACACCAATTAATAAAGCCATAAAATAATTTAAAGGACTTATTAATTCTTTAAGTAGAAACTTGAAGTATATAAGAATTTTTTTAATTGTATGTTCCATATTTAAGGTTTTAATTGGATAATTAGTCGTTGTATTATCTAAAACCTTACAAATTCGAATTTGTTTAGTATTTATTATCAGATTTATTAGAAATACTAAAAATATTACCAATACTCATAAACAATATTTGTTTACAAATTAAGAAATGCCCATTAACGGACAAGTACTTGACCCAATTCGCACGTTTTTTGGCTTGTTAGAATCGAATTGTATTTTATAAAGCGCAGTGCAGCAGCCTGTTACTGACTGTGGCATGAAGTGTGGATTATAATAGAAGTGACCATTTTAAAATAAACTATTATGCTAATAAATTATTTGAAAATTGCAATACGAAGTAGCTTGAAAAACGGAACTACGTCAATTGTAAACTTTTTAGGACTTACTGTTGGTATAGTCAGTAGTTTACTAATATTTCTTTATGTGAACCATGAAATAAGTTATGATCGTTTTCATAAGAAAGCTGATCGTATTTTTAAGGTATTGTCTATTGATGAGGCCTTAGGCGTTAATAATAATATTGTAGGAATAACAATACCGGCTTTGGCTCCGGGTATGAAAAGTGAGATTGCAGGCGTGGAGAATATTGTTCGAATCAACGGTGCCGGAAAAACATTGGTTAAATATGGAGATAATACTTTATATACTGAAAGATTAATTTATACTGATCCTTCTTTTTTTGAAGTTTTCGATTTTGAGTTGGCAAAAGGTGATCCCAAAACGTGTCTGGAAAAGCCATTTTCGGCGCTTTTAACGGAAACAATGGCTAAAAAAGTTTTTCGTGATGAAGATCCGATTGGCAAAATATTTTCGGCAGATGGCTCTGATAATTTGGAGGTAACTGGTATACTAAAAGACCCTGATAAACCTAGCCATATTGAATATGAGATGATCATATCAATTAATCCTTCACCATCGGATAGTAATAGTATTGCTTATTTAAACTCGTGGCAAAATATATCACAACTGCAATATGTATTGTTAGAAGATGCAAATAAAAAGGAAGAAATAATAGTTGAGATGGATTCCTTATTACGAAGACATGATGCACCCGATTTCTGGAAGGCAACTCTTCAACCTTTTAAAGAAATTCATTTATATTCAAATAATGTTTTATTTGATGGATTGAATAGAGAAAAAGGAGATATTAAATACATTAAATCTCTTTCGCTAATTGCCATAATCATTCTGTTAATTGCTGGTTTCAATTATATGAATTTATCAACCGCACGTTCAGCAAAACGTGCAAGAGAAGTTGGTATAAGAAAAACTGCAGGAGCAAATCGGGGAAAGTTAATTTTGCAGCATTTATCAGAAGCAATTTTACAGGTATTCGTTGCATTAGTTGTTTCATTAGCGGTAATTGAGTTAATAAATGGTTATTATCATGTAATAAACACATCCATTTTCAGGTATTTTATGAATGATCCTAAAAGCATTATATACTTGGCTGCATTAGTTATTACATTGGGAGTACTATCAGGAATATATCCTGCAATGATTTTAAGTGGATATAAACCTCAAATTGTGTTAAAAGGTAAGTTTGAAACAGGGAAGAAAGGATTATGGTTACGTCGCTTTTTAGTTACAATTCAGTTTGTTGCCACCTTTATTATGATCGTTGGGATAATTGTAGTTGTGACTCAGCTTCGGTATACATTAAGTAAGGATAAAGGGTTTAACGATTCACAAATAGTAAATATACTGTTAGATAATCAGGAGGTTCGTGATAATTATGATGCTTTAAAAATGGAATTTGAAAAAATATCAGGTATAAAGATGATTGCTAATTCCGGATCAATGCCGGGTTTGGGTTTTGGAAGAACTGGAATACAACCTGAAGGATCGAACGAGGAAGACAACTGGATTGTAAGTGTAATGTCAATGGACGAAAACTATATTCCATTAATGGATATGAAAATAATAGAAGGTGAAAACTTTCGTAAGGATATGAGTAATGAACCTTTACCAATTATTGTAAACGAATCGCTTATAAAAGCGGTTGGTTGGGAATCAGGATTGAATAAGTCTCTTGCGCTGGGTCAAACGGAAACTCAAATAGTTGGGATTGTTAAGGATTTTCATTTTACATCAATGCGACATCAGATTGAACCTATTATGATGATTTATAGAGCGGGTTCAAGCAGAGTTTTGTCTGTTAAGGTTAATGAGAATAACATAAAAGAGACTTTAGAAGAAATGAAAAAGGTTTGGGGTAGCATTAATATTGGAATTCCTTTCGAATATAATTTTTATGATGAGTCTTTTCGGAATTTATTTGAAAAGGAAGAAGATTTTTCAAGAATGTTCTTTCGGTTTACTTTACTTTCTGTTTTTGTAGCAATTCTTGGCTTATTTGGTTTAGCAGCATTTTCAGCAGAACAAAGGACAAAAGAAATAGGTGTTCGTAAAACATTTGGTGCCACAACAAAACAAATGATTTTACTCCAATCTCATGAATATCTTCGTCTTGTATTGATAGCAATAATCTTAGCCTCTCCGATAGCATATTTTTTAGTGAGAGGATGGCTTCAGGATTTTATTTATAGAATTAATTTGGGTTTTATTCCATTTATCATTGCAGCCTTCATAATATTATTTGTAACAATCATTACGGTTAGTATTCAATCTTTTAAAGCGGCACGTAGAAATCCTGCAGAAACGTTAAAATACGAATAGGAATTATTATATATTAACTAAAAAGAGGGTGTCCAAAAAGTCATTATTTGTCATCTCCAACTTGATTGGAGATCTCATATTAAATTGTTTTACAGCA
>DAOUTQ010000086.1 GCA_030668615.1 Bacteroidales bacterium
AAGAAGTAACACATGTTAAATACCATAAGACAACTTATTTAGAATACAAACAAAGAAACAGAGCAGAGCTGGATCTCAATTACAAGCTTGTTTCGACCGAAGATAATTCCGTAATGTTATCTGATGCACTTAATTTATCAGATAGTGATAGAATACATTATGCTACTTTTGGCGGAGACAAAAAGAAACTAATTCCGGGTTACTGGAAGTACAAAAGCAAAAAATCATCGGAAGATGTTCAGAAAGATAATAAAACTGATATCAGAAAGCTTCAGAATTTGTTAAAAGCTGATAAATCGATTAAAGCTTCATCTGCACTTTTAAATGGACTTATAGGGAAATCAGTAAAGGAAGTTACTACTAAAATTGATAAATATAATCCTGAGAAATAATGCAACGATTTTTAATAATAGTATTATCAATAGTGTTGCTTGCCTCTTGCGCAGCAAAAAAACAGGCAGCCGAATTTGAAGCACAACCAACTTGGGTAAAACAAAAGCCTATTGTTTCTGGTTATTATATTGGTGTTGCTTCAGTTAAAAAAGTTGGAACATCAGCTCAGTACATTGCTAAAGCCAGACAAGAAGCACTTACCGATCTAGCTGAAGGCGTTTCATCAAATGTTAGCTCTACATCTGTTTTACATAGTATTGAAACAGAGTATGGCTTTTCTGAATCTTTTGATCAGAAAATTCAGATTAGTACAGACGATTATCTGGAAGGCTTTGATCCTGTTGAGTCCTATGAGAATGAAAGCTCATATTGGGTTTATTATAAGATAGCAAAAAGCACGTATCATGAAATGAAAGAAAAGAGAAAACGAGAAGCTATTGCTACAGCTCTTGCTAAATACCAGTCGGGAATTGTTGAACAAAACGCAAACAAACCAAAAGAAGCTCTCTCTTTTTATTTACAAGGATTACAAGCAATTAAACGCTATTTGAACGAAGAAACACCTTCTACTCTTAATGGAAGCAATGTTGATATTGGTAATGAATTGTATTCATCGGCAAGTGCTATTCTTAACTCTCTTGAAATTAGATCTAAGACTGATGAAATTAGTGTAAAAAGAGGTGAAAGTTTTGATAAGAATCTTGTGTTTGTTGTTACATACAATGGCAGTACTGTTCAGGGAATTCCTGTTGAATTTTCATATACAGGCGGATATCTAAAAAAAGACAGACAGAATTCAGACGCGACTGGAAAAGTATATCTTGAACCTGAAGTTTTATATTCACGGAATGGAAAAGAACAAATTACAGCAATTATTAACATTAAAGAGTTATCACAAAAGGCTGTAGATGATTTATTTATTCGGGGACTAATTACAAAACGAAGACTTAAACCAGCTTCTGTTAATGTTATTATTGAAGCTCCTTCTGTTTCACTAAAAATTGAAGAAAGTTCATGTTCAAATAATAACAACTGCGTTCAAATTAAAAGTTTGTTCAACAAGAATGCAAGCGAATATAGCTTTGAAGTAAAAGATCAACAATCTTCGGATTTTGTTTTTGAATTTTTCTTTGGATTTAAGAAAGGTGAAAGTGCTGGAGGACTTGTTTCAGCTTATATTTCTGGCGAAATTACAATAAAAGATAATTCAGGAAAAACGGTTTGGATGAAACAAACTACTGATATTAAAGGTGTTGGAAAGAATCAAAGCGAAGCAAAAACTCAAGCTTTTAACGAATTTAAAAAAGCCCTTAACCGCAACTATTTCAAACAAGGACTTGATGCAATAAAATAATAAACTTAACCTTAAAATATTTAAACGGGAAGCATGTAATGCTTTCCGTTTTTCATTATTCCTGAGGAGGAATTACTTCACCTACTATCAAATCGTTTATTTCAAGACTGCTTTTATTAATTGTAAATGAGAAATCATGACCAGACTGACTATCGGGAGCAATTGAAATATTCAATGACAATTTATTGTTTGTAACTGTCATATAATTTTCTTGAAGTAAAACTTCAATTTCAATAGATAAATCACCATATACTCCAAAATCACCATTAAGTCTTAAGCCTTCTTCAATAATTCCAAAGATTTCTGTCTTTAGCTTTTCAGAATCAATATTTATAAATTCAATTTTTTTCATAGTTGTTGTATCCATAGTTTGTGCTATACTGGAAAAATTTGGTGATAACAGAATGATAAACAGACAGAAAAATTTCATAAAACCGTTCATAAAAGATTTATTAAATACGTTCCAAATTATCAGTATTTAAGGTCATATCATTTTTGATATCGCCGGTATTTACATTCTCTGCCGCAGTAAACATCATTAAATGTACCTCCTGTTCAGCAATTGGACGATGAACAACTCCTTTAGGTACAACAAAAAATTCCCCTGCATTTACTTCCTCAACTTTTTCCTTAAAATCGAGTTTAAGCATACCTTTAACGACAAAAAACATTTCGTCTTCGTTGTCATGTTTGTGAAAAGCAAAATCACCAATAATTTTCACGAGCCTTACTTGTTGCCCATTCAGTTCAGCAGCCACTCTTGGGTTCCAATAATCATTAATTAGATCCAATTTCTCATAAATATTTACTTTTTCCATATCGTTTATTTTATTCTTTCTTTTTACCTGTTATCTGATCAATTTCTAATTTAAGTATCGTTGTTACATCCAGCATTTTATCTTCATAATGGAAATTATCTTTGTCGGAATATTGTTTCATAATGTAATTTAATCCTTCAATTTTCTTTTCTTTCTCTAATACTTTATGGATCTTTCCATAACCTACAATACTCTTAAATTTCATTGAATATCCACAGGCTTTTTTTGTAGTTACTAATTCATGATCAACATCCATTTGAAAACAAGCTGTGTTATTTTTTGCAATTACATCCAATTTACGCCCAGTATTTGCACAATGGAAATATAATACTGCTGGTTTGCCAGGTTTATATCCGAAATTTAAAGCCACTATATATGGTAAATCGCCATCAATCAACGCAATTCGACACGTATCAACTTTTTTAATAATTGATTCTATTTCATTAGTATCGATAACTTCTCTTTCTTTTTTTCTCATCTGCGTATTTTTCTTGTAAGACTTCTAAAATAATACTTTATCAATAAACCTCAACTAAAATCAAATAAAATAGCTGCCAGACAATATATTAAAAAGAAATTGCACATTGATATATCTCAATGCTTAACTCAATATAAAACAACGGTAATTAATTGACATTTAGGGTTTTTGTTATTAAATTAATAACTCATTAAATCGTTCTCCACCATGAAATTCCGGCCATTAAAAAATGTACGATTACCCCGCTCATACTACAATTTAATATCATTTATTGGTTCAGCAATAGCGGCGATCAGTTTTTTTATGATCGGATACCTTTTTATAGTTGGTTTCTTTTTCGAAGAGAGTAATTCATATCTGGGTTTATTCACATATATAATTTTACCTGTATTTTTTGTTTTTGGATTAATTCTTATTCCAATCGGAATGATTATAGATCGGCGAAGAAGTAAAAAAAGAAAAAAAGAATATCTCAAAAAAAACTGGCCCGTTTTAGATTTTAATCAGGCTAAATACAGAAATGCTTTTACCATATTCGGTATTGGAACATTATTTTTCCTGTTTTTAACCGGATTAGGAAGTTATGAAGCTTTTCATTATACAGAATCTGTTAAGTTTTGCGGAACATTATGTCATGAAGTTATGAAACCGGAATATACTGCTTATCAGAATTCTCCTCATGCTAAAGTTGCCTGTGTTGAATGCCATGTTGGTTCGGGAGCAAGCTGGTATCTGAGATCAAAATTATCAGGATTAAGGCAGGTTTATGCTGTTGTAACCGATAACTTTTCGCGTCCAATAGAAACTCCTCTCAAAAATTTAAGACCTGCTCAGGAAACATGTGAACAATGCCACTGGCCACAAAAGTTTTATGCCCGCCAGTTACGACACGAAAAGCATTTTTTAACCGATAGTTTAAATACAGAATGGAATATTAGTTTACAAATGAAAATAGGACCATCACACAGTGCTTACGGACTGGCAGAAGGAATTCACTGGCATATTAATCCGGATGTAAAAATTGAATATATTCCAAAACGTGAAAAACGAAATAAAATTCCATGGGTAAAATATACCAATCTTGCAACAGGAGAAGAAATCATTTATTCCGATACTTTGAAGCCTCTAAAACAAAATAAAATAGCAGAAGCAATACCCAGAGAAATGGATTGTATGGATTGTCATAACCGGCCTTCGCATCACTATTTTACTCCTGACGAATTTATTGATCATGCTTTAACAACAAACGAAATCTCCAATAACCTGCCGTTTATTAAAAAAATAACCATGGAGTTATTTAAAGATCCTTACAATCATACCGATACGGCAATGATTACTATAGAGAATTACATCAAAGATTTTTACAAAAATGAATATCCTGAAATGTACGAAACTCGAAAAACAGATATTGACAAGGCCATTCTTACAATAAAAGATCAGTTTAATCTGAATATCTTTCCTGAAATGGGCGTTAGTTGGGATAAATATTCAGATCATATAGGACATAAAACCTATGATGGTTGTTTTCGTTGTCACGATGATAACCATGTAAGTGAAAGCGGCAGAACCATTTCGAAAGACTGCAATTCATGCCACACTATTGTTTTTGAAGGATTTAAAGAACAGGAATCCTATGCTGCTTTAAATGATTTTCTGGAATTTCAGCATCCGGTTGATATAAAAGATGCATGGAAAACAGGAAAATGTACTGAATGTCACAGGTATTTATACTAATGAAATCTATTTCTGAATAACAATTTCCGTATCCTTTGTTATATAAGGATAAATTTCATTCATATCATCGTTCTTAAGCGAGATACAACCTAAAGTCCAGTTATATTTTAAATCTATTAGTTTGTTCATTCCTTTGGGTACTCCATGAATACCTATCTCACTTCCGATATTTGCATTTTGAGGAATCTTACCCGATTTCTTTGCTTCCTTGTGTTTTTTCCAGGAATCCTTATTCGGGTAATCAAGCCAGATGAATTTTGACCAGCTTTTATGCGGATATTTCGAATTGATATGAAATGTTCCTTCGGGTGTACAGTTATCTCCCTGCATTAACTTATCATCTTTTTGGTTTCCCCCAAAAACAACAGGATATTCTTTAATAACAGTTTCATTATAAATAATTGATAATTTATAATCCGATTTATCAATTAGTACGGAAATATCAGAAGAATTTACATTTTGTGCAACGAACAATTCTGATAAAGATGAATCATAATTCTTATATTTTTCATCTTGAGCCTGACAAGAAAAACATAGTATTATAATGATGTAAAATAGAATATGCTTCACTTTATTCATAACGCAAACAGAATAATATTAATTGTTCTAAATTTCAGTCTAATTCTATGCAAGAGTCTCACATTCTATCAATTCATTTAGATCCTTAATTATAAGAGTTTTCTTTTCAACATTAAAAAGACTAAGGTTTTGATGTCCGTTTTCTACAAGAATACAATCTGCACCAATAGCTTTAGCAACTTCATAATCGTGGTATGTATCTCCTATTAAAACAATTTTCTCAAAAATTACCGATGAATTATTAATAAAATTGATTGCATTATCAACTTTACTTTTTGCATAAATGTTCTTCAAACCTAAAATAGAATCAAAATATTGTTCAATTCCCCTTTCACGAACTTGATTTTCTAAGCTATATTGTTCTGATGCTGATAAGATTATTTGTTTATAATCTTTTCTTTGATAATACTTTAATGCATCAACAACACCTATTTGTAATCGTGAGCCCTTAGAAAATTTTTTATACAAATCAATATATTCAACAGACAAGTTTTCGAATGATTCTTTTTCAAAATCAAATCCTAAGATTTTGTAATAGTCTTGTACCGGGAAAGTAAAAATATTCTTGTAATTATCAATATCCAAAGAAGCCATATTTCTTTCTCGAAGCATTACATTCATTGCTTCAACACATGCTTCTACATCATTTAAAAGTGTTCCATTCCAATCCCAAAATACCTGTTTTACTCTCATTTTATTAATTTATTCCTTTTAAATAACTTTCTTTATCTCGAAATATAAAATCATAATAATCTGGTTTTAAACACTCATCCTGATATAACTTTTCCGAACGTAAAAGTTCATTAGGCATCAAAAGCCAATTTCCAATTGCAGGTTGCAATACTCTTGTTTTTTTGTCTCCTTCTATATAAAGCCCCTGAATAAATTTATTTTTTTTATATTGATCAAAAGCTACCAACTCATTATTTATAAAGATTTTCCAGAATCCATCTTTTTCATATTTTTTATATTTACCTGTAACTAATATTGTATCGAAACTCAAACAATCTAGATATTCGTGTTTAAACTCTCCACTTCCATCTATTATCAAAGCAACACCCAACGAATCATACATTTGCATATCACTAAAGTGATAGTCATCTACTTCAAACGATTTACTTAATTTTCCATTAAGATGATATATACTCCACTTACCAACACTACTATTTTGATTAAAATAACATTTACTTTTCAATGTCTCATTCTTATAGTAGAATTTAAACTCACCATCTTTGCCTCTATTTAAATAATTTCCACTGGAATATAATTCTCCTGTAATCCAATAATCTTCATACTTACCATCAATAAAATTTTCATTTCTATTCCAATTTGCAATTCTAATAAATTCCGCATTTTTCTTATCAGTTAATTCCCAAATTTTATTATAATATAGTTTTACTGATTTATCAAAACTTCTTACTTGATTATAAATTATTCCTTTAAAGTTTCGTATGTCATTGAAAAAATCTTCATAATAAATACTATCATTTCTATTTAAATTCTTAAATGCAACTTGTCTTTTTAAAAATACTTCGTATAAAAATGAGTTAGTTTTCAATAATTCGGATGATATTTGGATTACTTTTTCATATTCTCTTTTAGAATTAAAATAATTTAAACTATCAAATAATAATTCATTACTATTATCTGCTTCTTCTATTTCAAAGATTATAGGTACAATTATGTCAACATTTACTGAATCATTGTCGATAATTGATGGAGCTATCCACTTGCCTTGACTTATATTCACAAGCCTTAAAGCTTCTGTATCTAAGGAATCAGATATGGAATGAATTACCGATAAGTTTTCTATAGTTAACTTCTTAGTTAAAGTAAATTTGACTAAAACCATTCCTTCTTCGTTATTCCTAATTGAATATAAAGGGTATTTTATATTTTCGGCAATAAAATAGTCAAATCGGCCATCATATATTTCGCTAAACTTAGGTTTAATAGTTTTTTCTAATTTATTCGACCTAGTTTTTACACCGTCCAAATTTACTTTTGTACACTTATAAAAGAAGAATCTTTTACATGCTTCATTTTCATTATAAGCAAAAGCCCAATCAGCACATGCTTCTTTTACACGTTTTAAATTATACTTTGCAATTCCTCTGGTATAATACGCAGAATACATTTCGGGTCTTAATGACAAAAGAATATCATAATCGTAAATGGCTTTCTTATATTGTTGCATTTCTAAATGTAATCCTGCCCTATAATTGTAGTAATAAGAGTTTTCTCTATCTAAAATAAGAGCAATGTCTAAATAATACTCAGCCAATTGATATTTTTTCAATTTATCATAAAACTGAGCCTTCATATAAAAATACTTTTTATCAAAGTTTGTGCTTGAATAAGCTCGCTCAATTTCATTTAAGGCTAAATTATACTTACCTAGATGGTAGTATGAGTAGCTTTTTTTAAAAAATGCATTAAAAAAATATGGATTATCATCTATTATCTTATTGAACTCATTAATTGCTAATTGATATTTTTTTTCATTATAATAATCCTTTCCGATATTATAAATTTCAACATTAGTATTATGTCCATTATTTGTTTTCTGGGCAATTACATATGAATTATAAACTAAAAAAATAACAAAAAGAGTAAATATCTTAAATCTCATCTATTTCATTTTTAAATAAATCTTATATCCGATTTTTTCTCTCCCATCTTATCAGATTTTCCTTCTAACCAACCTAATTTTTGCACATCAGGACTATCAACATCCGGAATAAAAGGTTTTATATCAAGCAAAGGTGTTCCGTCAAGAACATCTATGTTTTCAATATATAAAATATTACCTTCCATTTTGTTTAATTGAACTACTGAAAAACCTATAGGATTTGGTCGTTTAGGTGCACGCGTTGAAAAAATCCCGTGCAGTTCATCATCCATAAATGGTTTAACGGTAAGCTCATATTTTTTTGATAAATGAAAATGATAAATCAATATAATATGAGAAAATCCATCCAAATCGGCTAAACCTTCAACATATTTTGGGTCAATTTCAATAGTTCCTTTTATACCCTTCGCTCCTGTTGGCTGAATAGGCATTCCTTCTTTCGTAAGAAATGGAGTTTTGATAAAACCAATTGGTTTTAAGTTGAGTAAATTCATCTGAGAAATTTTCTTTTAAAAATAATAAAAAAAGCACAGGAATATCTGTGCTTTAACAAAAATAGATTTTTTTATATTTATCTTTCTTTAACTACTTCGTACCACACTTCACTGTAGTTATCAACTACAGCTTTATACAATGTACCTTCGAACTCATAATATGTTCTTTCTTCAATAATTACTTTTACATACCCATTGGGTAAAGCGTCAATTTTTGCTCCAAGCGGTGGATCAACCGTAATATATTCACCATTATTTGCCGATCTTACATAGTATGTTTCGTAGTAATAAAAAAATGTTCTTCCACCGGTTACAAACCTGATATTACCTGCAGGCAATGTTCTTACTCTAACTCCAAGCGGAGCTCTTACAATAACATATTTTGGCCCGTGTTGTCTGTAAAAAATTCCTGAATGATAATGATATCTTACTCCAGAATGTGGTACAAGATATGCATGCCGTGGTGCAACTTTATATGAATATCCCCAACTTGGCATTTTTTTATACTTGTAATGTGGATAATGCTTTTTCGAAGTATGGTGATGTTTATGTCTTTGTGCGCTAAGACAAGTAACAGAGAAGCTTAATAAGAGAAATAAGATTACTTTTATTATAGAATTAGATTTCATATCAATCTCCTTTCTTTTTTGAAATAAGAATTCAATATTTATGCCAAAAAACAAGTATAAAAAATATTGGTATTAAATGGCTACCTGCTTTTACAAAATAATTCTATGTTACAATTAAAATATAAAAAGTAGAATTACTTCTGATTCAAAATAATTTAATTAACTTTATTACTCCAAAAGATTGATTACGGAGATCATTATCACACTTAACTAAATGAACAAAAGATTTTTATCTTATCTTAAAAAGATTATTTTTTTTATTGTAATCCTTTGTTTAAATAACGGACAAATATTTGCTGGTGATCCTGTTTTATTTAAAGAGCAAATTGAAGTTATTAACGTCTTTAAAGCTGGCAAAGCCATATTCTCATCTCCTATTTCTACATATAATGATGATGTTATTGTTGGCTCACACGATAAGAACATCTACTTTTTTGATAAAAACGGAAACCTTAAAAAAAAATATGAAACTAATGGATGGGTTCATGCATCACCTTCTATCCTTTCTGATAGTTCAATAGCTATTGGATCATATGATGGTTACATATACTTTTTTGATTCAAAGGGCAGGTTTCAAAATAAAATTAAACCAGGAAGTGGTTCTGTCTTTACATCAATAATTGAATTACCTAATCGTTTACTTGTTTTTGGTTCGAATAAAAAAGGAATCATATTTTTCAATAAAAAAGACAGTACAAGTCATGTATATCCGGTAAGAAAATGGGTGCATGGTTCTCCTACTATTATTGACAATAACAAATTTATTATAGGTTCAAATGATAAAAATATTTATGTTTTTGATGAAAATGCCAGTTTGCTTTCAAAGATTAAAACTAAAGGCTGGATAATGCATTCAGCACCTGTTTCATTGAATGAAAACCGTTTTGCTGTTGGCTCTTACGACAAAAATCTATATATCTGTAATACTGATGGAAAAACAGTATCTTCTTTTAAAACAAAGGGAAGAATACATGGCAGTCCTTTAAAACTTAGAGACCAAAAAATAGTATTTGGATCGTTTGATCGGTTTATCTACTTTTTAAAACCAGACGGAACATTATTTAAAAAATTTAAAACTGAAAAGAAGGTTATATCTTCTCCGGTTTGTTTATCAAACGGAACAATAATAGTTGGATCATACGATAAACATTTATATTTCTTTTCACCTCAGGGAGTTTTATTAGGAAAATATAAAACAAGAGGGAAAATATTTGCTACTCCTATTGTTTTAAGTAATGATACAGTTGTGGTATGTACTACAAATGGCTATGTAGAATTTCTAAAAATAAATCCAAATATTTACAGTATATAATTAGTATTAAAGCTTCTCAAATATTACTTGCTTTACTTTTTCTGTTAGTGTATCAAATGTAAAATTTTCTGGATATACAGCTTGTAAATAACTTACATGAATTCTGGTAAACGGTCTTGGGAATCTTGATCCTGCTGGCAGAGCTTTGTAAGCACCTGATATTGCAACTGGAACTACAGGCACATTAAGTTCTTTGCTAAGTATAGCAAAGGTCTTTTTAAAATCACCTAAATTCCCATTTTTAGTTCTGGTTCCTTCAGGAAAAATAATTACTTTCTTTCCTTGCTTTAAAATTTCAGCCATTTTCTGAATAGATTCTTTTAAATCAGAATTTATATCCATTATTATTACATTATTCTTACCTGCAAAGAAGTTTAGAAAGCGGTTTTTTATATGTTTCCGTTTTGCATAAAAATAAGTTTCTTTAATAATTGGCTTTTTTAAGAAAGCTGTAACAAATAATCCATCGAAGTAACTCTGATGATTAGGAGTTATAATTACAGGACCCTCAGGAATATTTTTTACTCCATCACTTTTAAATTTAAAGTAAACTTTAAATAAGTTTCTGAATGATTTAATAAGAAATGTTTGAGTTGGCCACGATTTTGGGAGATTTAAATAAATTTTTTCCTTTAGTATTTCTGACCAATCAGGCATCTCTAAGTTATGAAATAATTTATGTTCTTTTATATGATCAACCATGGATCGGATTGAAGGAAATTTTATAAGATTATCTTCTTCAATTTTAACACCGAAAGTTTTTTCAATAAAATCAATTAATGTTATTTTACCAAGTGAGTCAAGAGCTATATCATACTCAAGATGATCGTCGGGTGAGATAGTCATATCTACCTGACTTTCAATAAATGTTTTAACTACTCTATATTCTTCAGAAGCAGGTTGCTCAGCAGTTTCTTTTTTTCTTTCCGGACTTTCAAATAACTCTGCAAGTTTAAATCTTTGAATTTTACCAAGACGTGTTCTTGGAATTTCCTGTTTTATTAAAGAATACTTCATAATTCTTTTATATGAAGTCATTTCCTTATTAAAATCAGGCATTACTGTTTCTTTAAAATATGTCTCTGGATTATCAATCTTAATTTTTGAAAGACTTTCATAATCGGGTACTATTACAGCGTGTAACGTATCATTTTGAGAAAACACACCAGCTTCATTAATAAAAGGAATTTTTTCAAGTTTTTCTTCCAATTCAACCGGACTAATATTCTTGCCATTTTGTAATACAATTATTTCTTTTTTTCTGCCAGTTATATATAAAAATCCCTTTTTATCAAACCTTCCCAAATCACCAGTATAGAGCCAGCCATCTTTTAAAACCTCAGCAGTTTCTTTTGGAAGATTGTAATAGCCTTTCATGATATTTTCACCTTTAGCACAAATTTCGTCATCACGAATTTCAACACTTAGCCCAGGCAAAACAAGTCCTGGAGATCCTATTTTTATATTTCCAGGACGTGTAAATGTAATCATTGGTGCAGCTTCTGTCATTCCATATCCTTCAAGAATCTCAAAGCCTAAAGCTTTGAAAAAAGCTCCTGTTTCCTTATTCAATGAAGCTCCTCCAGCTATTAAAAACTCCAGATGTCCACCAAAACCATCATGCACCTTCTTTAGTACTTTTTTTGCAATCTTTTTAGAATGTAAAGCTTTAACAATTTTAAAAACAACTTTACCTACAAACGATGCATCAATTTTTGTCTTTAATCCCTTATATAATAAATCGTAAAGGCGAGGAACACCAAGCATGATTCTCACTTCATTATTTTTTAATGTTTCAAGCAAATCAGATGATTGCATTGAGGGCGATAGTACAATTGCACCTCCAACTGTTAAAGGCGCAACCATTGAACCAGCAAGAGGAAATATATGATGAAGAGGAAGCAATAACAACACCTGTCTGTCTTTTGTGAAAATCTCAACTTTTTCAGAAACCGCCTTAATGTTTGCTATTAAATTCTTATACGACAGCATCACTCCTTTCGGATTCCCAGTTGTTCCTGATGTATAAATAATTACTGCTGTTTTCTCTAAATCTTCTGAAAAGTTCGGACTAAAACCTTCTTTGGCATCAGTTAATTCTATATCATTTAAATTGGCAGATTCAGGTTTATAATCTATTTTCTCCTCAATCTTTTTAAATTTATCCTTTGTTTCGTTGCTATAAAAAACCATTTCAGGTTTACAATCATTAAGAATATAGCTAACATCGCTTACAGAAGCTAAAAAATCAATAGGAATAACTTCACACTTATTATACCAACCGGCATAAAAAGCAAAAATCCAGTCCTCACTATTTTCAGCATGTATAGCAATTTTCGAATAGTTCTTATCTGAAAACAACAAAGCAAAACGATGTACCTTTTCAAACAAATCAGTATAAGTATACTTCTGGTCTTTTGTAATTAATGCAATATTGTCTTTATATTCTGTATTTATCATTTCGGTAAATTTCGTTCTTTTAACTCCTGTTTACAGTTCTTTTTTCTGTAATCAGAATACTATTAAACAGAACTGCAAAAATAGACCTTTTTTTAAATATACATATGGCTTATTATTTATAAGATGCAAAGTGCATATTAAATTAGAACTGACACCTTAATACCCTGACAAAAAATTGAATTCATTCTTGAAGGAAACTAAAAAAATATATTTCATTATGTAATAAAGAATGTTTTATTGTAACTAACGGGTTATTGAATCGTCATAATTAAAATTAAAAAACAACTATAAAATGGAATTGAAAATGCTTATGGCATTGAAAAAGTGCGCGATATGATTAAATACGATATGGATCGTTATTTATCAGGGCGAAGTACAGAATCTCATTACGAACCACCTTTACTTTATTTAAGACCAGATCAAGGTTATTTGCATTATCAGAAAGGAAATATTGTTATGTATGCTCTTGCCGATTATATTGGTGAAGATAAAATTAATGAGGCATTGAAGAAATTTGCAAGCAAATATGCATTTCAGGAGCCTCCATTTGTCACATCACTCGAATTTATAGAATATATTAAAGATGTAACTCCTGATTCGCTTCAGTATATGATTCATGATATGTTTGAAACAATTACTTTATATGAAAATAAAGTAACCGATTTATCATACGAAGAAATGGACGATGGCAAATTTAAAGTGAATTTTTTGGTTGAATGTCAAAAGTTCAGAGCTGATAGTTTAGGAAGAGAAGAAGAAATTCCTGTTAATGACTATATTGATATTGCAGTATTTTCTAAAGAAGTAAATGACAGTACAAAAACTGAAACTGAAATTTTCCTTAAGAAATTTAAAATTGAAGAAAACAAGCGAGATTTTGAGTTTGTTCTGGATTATAAACCTAATAAAGTAGGAATAGATCCATATTTTAAATTAATTGATAGACACCGTGATGATAATACAAAATCAACGGCAACAATACAGACTTAATTATTAACAATGCTTAAGCAAATGCTTGCCTGAATCTGAGACTTAACAGTCAATTCTATTACTCTATTCAACATTCAGATTCAGGCAGCATTTTTTTATTCAAATCGTAATATTAATTATTCTGATTCATTAAATAATCACTTACACTTAAAGCAGCAATAGTACCATCAGCTACAGCAGTTGTTACTTGTCGATAACGTTTTTCAATGCAATCTCCTGCTGCATAAACTCCGTCAATATTTGTCTTCATATTTTTATCGACAATAATTTCTCCGCTGGAATTGAAATCTACTTTGTTGGCAACTTTACCAACATTTGCAGAATATCCTATAAAAATAAATACTCCGTCTGTTTTTAATTCTGAATCCTGACCAGTTGACAGGTTTTCAATTTTAACTTTATTAACAGAAGCTTCACCATTTATTTCCCGAAGTTCTGAACTCATAATAAAGTTTATTTTGGGATTGCTTTTGGCCATATCCACATAATGTGGTAAGGCCTGAAAATGATCAAACTGATGCACAATTGTTACCTTACTGGCATATTTTGCTAATGAAACTGATTCTTCAAGAGCAGAATTTCCACCACCAACAACAACTACTTCCTTTCCGGTAAAAAATTCACCGTCACAAGTTGCACAATATGATACACCTCTCCCTTTAAAATTTTCTTCGCCAGGAATATTTAATGTACGAGGTTTACCTCCAAGTGCCAAAATA
>DAOUTQ010000182.1 GCA_030668615.1 Bacteroidales bacterium
TATTTGGTCTTATTGTGTTGTAAATGTAACGGATACATAAGTTCAGACATTGATTAATTTTGTTTTATCAGTTAAAAAAGAAAGAGAATATAGTAGTTAATTCAATACAAATGCTGAGCCAACATATATTGGAAATAATTTTGCTTCTGGAGCTGGAGATAGCTATCACTTTTATGGTTCATTAGATGATTTGAGAATTTATAGCCGTGCTTTAACCGAAGAAGAAATTCAACTCTTATACCATGAAGGTGGTTGGGATAATTAATTAAAATAAATATAAAAAAGAGCCGATGTTTTTTCATCGGCTCTTTTGTTTTATATGGACTTCGATATAATTAGCCTTTCGTAAATAGGTTGAAAACTATTTGATAAATTAATTACATTAGACTTGACTTTGAGTAATGATATTCAGTATCTTGTAAATAATAAAATCTAAAACAAATACCTTATGGAAAGTACACTTATATATAAGGTTTACGATTTTTTTAATCATATCATTCACCCAAATGATATAAAACCTACTACATTAAAAAGCATTAAAAGATGTCCGGTTACCGGTCTTGACATTTCTATGCAACCCAAAAACAGTAAATTTATAAGTATGTTGGGTATAAAATGGTATTATAAATATGAGATTGAAATATATTACCAATTTTTAGCAATTCGCTTATCAGAAAATTTAAAGAATAAAGATCTCAAATCTCAGTTTAAAGGAATTGCACATAGCATAAGAAATTGCGATAGTAATCCTAGAAATAATACCAGAAGAGCGATAAAAAAACTATTAAATGAGAAAGACAGCCTGTTTAATAATTTACAACTCATTGATAAGAATAAACTGCAGGAAGCAGGCTTGAGCAAGTCTGATTCATAAGGACTCACCAAATAAATATTTTAATTTCTTGGTTTATGTAATTGGACATTGTAAAATATTTTACTATTTCATGTGGTAATTATCATTGAACAATAAATGTATTTTTTTAAAAAAACATGAAATATAAATTGTTGTCAATGCCCTAAAATTAAAGAATTAAGAAGGATTGTTGGTTTATAATTCAAGTAATACTAAATTTATTAGAATAATAGCATTAATTTGGCTTTTTTATAATTAGAAGAGTTTTTTTGGGTATCGTAAATCCATAAAAATATGGATTCTATTTATGACAAAAAATAAATAATTTCCCATCAATTTTTAAAGAATTTTGATATTTGTTTTATGAAGCAATTGAATACTAAAATAACAGGAACAGGGTCTTATATACCTGAACAAATAATTGAAAATAAGGAATATTTTAAAAGCACTTTTTTTGAAAAGGATCAGACTTTAATAAAAGGTTCAGGTGAGGAGATTGTAGAGAAATTTAAAGATATAACCGGAATTGCAGAGCGTCGCTGGGTAAATTCGGATCAGATGGCATCAGAAATTGCAGCTTATGCAGCAGAAAATGCAATTGCATCGGCAAATATTGATCGTGAAACCATTGACCATATTATTGTTGCAACAAATTTTGGTGACATTATAAAAGGAACTATTCAAACAGATTTAGTGCCGAGTATTGCAGCCAGAGTTAAAAATAAACTGGGAATTCAAAATCCGGCTTGTGTAGCTTATGACATTGTTTTTGGTTGTCCTGGCTGGTTGCAAGGTGTAATACAGGCCGATTCATTCATAAAAACAGGTTTAGCAAAACGTTGTTTGGTTATTGGTGCTGAAACTCTTTCTCGAGTTGTTGATGTGCACGACAGAGATACTATGATTTTTTCTGATGGAGCCGGAGCAACCATAGTAGAAGGAGTAATGTCTGAAGAGAAATCAGGAGTGCTATCATCTGCAACGGTCACTCATACGAAAGACGAAGCATCTTATTTGTATATGGGTAAGTCAAATGCTCCTGATAGCGATCCAAATGTTCGTTATATAAAAATGCACGGACGAAAAATATACGAGTATTCTATTTCAAATGTGCCTAAGGCAATTAAAATGGCAATGGATAAATCAGGTTTGCCTATTGATTCTGTTAAAAAGGTATTAATTCATCAGGCAAATGAAAAAATGGATGAGGCTATTGTCCAACGTTTCTTTAAGCAGTATGGAATTCGTGCAGATCTTGAAAATGTAATGCCAATGAATATTCATGAATTAGGTAATAGTTCAGTGGCAACAGTTCCTACACTTTATGATATGATTCTTAAAGGAAAACTTAAAAATCATCAAATTAATAAAGGCGATATCATTATTTTTGCTTCAGTTGGCGCCGGAATGAGTATTAATGCAATGGTATATAAGCATTAAGTCTGCAAATAGAACGATTCATTCTATTCTTTTATTAGTGCCGCAGCTCCTAAAATTGCAGCATCACTTTCTGAAAGATTGGAAGGTTTTATTTCAATTTTTACTTTTTCCTGATAAGTGTTAATCCATCACGTAAGGGCAAAATCACTTTCTCGATTCTGGCATCGTTTTTAATCAATTCATTAAAGCCAATAATGCCTTTGGTATGTTCATCATCGGGTGTTTCTGATTCCATAACCTTTCCACTCCAAAGCACATTGTCAGCCAGAATAAAACCTCCGGGTTTTACAAAATCGAAAACGATATTGTAATATTCTGTATATTCTCTTTTGTCTGCATCAATAAAAACCAGATCAAATTGTTCGTTTATTTCAGGAACAACATTTCGGGCATCACCAAAATGTAGTTTTATTTTATCTTCTAAACTAGCTTTTTTTATGTATTTCAAGATAAAATCTTCTAGCTCATCATTGATTTCAATAGAGTGAAGAATACCATCTTCTTTTAAGCCTTTAGCTAAACAAATGGCAGAGTATCCGGTATAAGTTCCCAGTTCAAGTATTTTTTCAGGATTGATCATTTTGCTAATCATTTCAAGCATTTTGCCTTGTAAATGGCCGGAAAGCATTCGTGGACGAAGAATTTTTAGGTTTGTTTCACGATTTAATTCAGATAAAATCGGATCTTCTTCATCGGAATGATTGAGAATATATTCTTCGATATTAAAATAGAAATCGGACATTATGTAAGTTTAGAATTTATTGTGCTTATTAATTCCTGATGTAAATATAAGGATAAGAGATTTTTTTATAAGTTATAAGTGTTTAAAGTGAACCGAATTGCCAAAAATTCATTTTGTTTTAGGCACTCTAAGTATTCTATACTTTAAGTACTTCTTATTGATAAACCAACATAGACATTTTATCTATATCCAGAACTTCATTGGCAATTTCCTGAATATCATCTACTGTAATTGCCTCAATTTTTTCTTTAATTCTTTCCAGATCATCAACTTTATTGAAAAGTAAAAAGCTTTTGCCAATTGATAGCATTAAACTTGCATTGTTTTCAGAACTAATTGCTATTTGACCAAATAATTGTCGTTTTGCTTTTTTTAACTGAACTATTCCAAGCTTTTTAGTTTTTAGGTTTTCAAATTCTTTTTTAATGAGCTTAATACATTTGTCGAAATTTTCTTTATCTGTACCAAAGTATATTGAAAACACACCAATATCAGTATATGGAGAGAAATTTGATTCAACATGATAAGCATATCCATGTTTTTCGCGAAGCAAAAGACTTAATCGCGAATTTAACCCAGGACCACCAAGCATATTGTCAAGCAAAGTCATTGCAACTTTTTTTGAATCGTGCACATTGTAAGCAATATTACCTATAATGCAATGTGTCTGATAAGTCTTCTTTTTAATTGTTTTTAATTCAAGCATATAATTGCTTATCTGAGTTCTTTCGTTGATTCTTGGATTTGATTTTATATGACCAAAATATTTATCAGCAAACTTTTTAAATTTAGCAAATGAAATGTCACCAATAGAACACAGAACCATCTCGTTAGTATGGTAGTTTTTTGAAATAAACGACTCAATATCTTTTTTAGTAAACCTTCTTAAATCTTTAGGGTTGCCTAAAATGTTTTTTCCTAATGGCTGATTTTTAAATATTAATTCTTCGAAATCGTCAAATATTAATTCAGCAGGATCATCTTTGTATGAATTGATTTCTTCAATGATTACTTCTTTCTCACGATTAATCTCTTTGCCGGGGAAAGTAGAATTAAAGGTGATGTCGGAAATAAGTTCCATTGCGCGTTCATAATCATTTTTTAAGAATGAAGTGTGAATGGTTGTTTCTTCTTTACTTGTATACGCATTTATTTCTCCACCAACATCATCCATGCGGCTAAGAATATGATATGCTTTTCTTTTTTTTGTTCCTTTAAAAATGGCATGTTCAATAAAATGAGCCATTCCGTGTTCATGATCTTCCTCGTCACGCGACCCTGCATTTATGATTAAACCACAATGCCCAACTGCCGATTTTGAATGTAAATGAATGATTCTAATCCCGTTCTCTAGTGTAAAATTCTCGTATCCCATCTCTATTTTTGTATCTGCTGCAAAAGTATAAAAAACTAACAATCAAAATACTAAAACAGTTAAAGATTTATCTTGTTTAAGATTTTTTAAAAATTGAGAAAAAATATTTTGTAAAAGGAAATTTTCAATTATATTTGCATCCTCAATTGAGTAGAATGGTGCCATAGCTCAGTTGGTAGAGCAATGGACTGAAAATCCATGTGTCCCTGGTTCGATTCCAGGTGGCACCACAGAGAGCCTTGATAAATCAAGGCTCTTTTTTTGTGCCTTTTTATTTCATAGTTTGTAACGGTTTCCGCACTTTAAACAAGTATCTTTGTATACTTGAATAAATAATTCCTTTAAAATGATAAAAATGGACAAAAATTTTGAACTGATTAAATGGAATGAAATTAAAATCAAACTTCAGAAGAAATATCCTCAATTAACAAATGCTGATGTAGAATGGAGATATACCAGCCAAGAAGATATATTAAGTACGATCGCAAATAAATTGGGGATAGCAAAAAAAGAACTTAGGGAAATATTAGAGCAGGATTAACTTTTAACAAAAAAATATAGAAATTATGAATAAAGGAACAGTAAAATTTTTTAATGATGCAAAAGGATTTGGATTTATTAAAGATGCAGATTCACCAAAAGAGTATTTTGTACATTCAAATGGACTAAAAGACAGTATCAGAGAGAATGATGAAGTTACTTTTGATCTTGAAGAAGGAAAAAAAGGATTAAATGCGGTAAATGTAAGAATAGCGTAATTTTTTTTATCTAAAATATTTATTTTCTGAGTCCAGCAATTCGCAGGACTTTTTTTCTAAATTCGATTCATGAAAATAGTAAAAATATTACAGGCATTTTTACATAGATTGAATATTTTTGCAGAAAATGTTTTATAAGAAAAAATCCCGCCACAGCGGGATTTTTCATTTACAAACATATAATCGAACTATTGCTTCAAAAATTCTTCAAAACTCTTTAAAGTAAGTGGTGTTAAAGAATTCTTTTCAACATATTTTTCAATTTTACTAAATTGCTTTTTCTTAATAGAAGCGAGTTTTTCTTTAGCTAAATCAAATTCTTTTTTATGCACTTCTAAATTAGCATAATGAGTATTTGATGGTTTTGATGTATTACCAGCAACTAAATTGTACAATATGCAAATGCGTTCTTTTAATTCTGGGTCTGCAGCTTGAACGTAAAAATCTCCAGTAGTTACTACGATAGATTTTTTTAGTTCTGTTAACTCATTAATAATAGTTTCTGCAGTCTTAGAAGTTTTAGTATCCGCAAAATCAATATTGCTAATAAACTTTTTAGTTTCATCAATCTCATAATCTATATAAGCAAGCTCTTGTGTAAGATCATAAAGTTTTTTGACAAGTTCATTCTTTAATTTGCGATCTTCCATTGTCATAGGAGAATTCGGGTCGTAAATCAACTTTACACTTGATTCATAGGTTTCTTTTCCTTTTTTCATTACAACTTTATAATCACCTGCGGGTAGTTGCGATCCCATGAAAATCCCTTTTCTACTGATTTGTCCTTTTGGAGCAATAGGTGCATCTATTGA
>DAOUTQ010000212.1 GCA_030668615.1 Bacteroidales bacterium
CCATCAGAAATATTAAAAGCTGAATAATTATTATTATAAGTTATTGAAGTTTGTCCGCTACTGGTCTGGTTTTCATTTTTACTTTCTCCGGCAATTATAAAAATACCTTTTGAAAGATGCATATAGAAATTTACCTTAATATCTTCATCGGCAACAGCCTGTTCAGCTACACCTTGTAATAGGCTTCCAAATGCACCCATGTTATCTAATTGTTCAGCTGCTTTTGAAGTAGAATTTTTCCAGATTATTTCTCCTGATTTACTGTTTATTTTATAGTTTTTAAATAGAGTAACAATGAGTAATTCCTGATCTGAAATTTCGTTTAGAGTTACTATACGTCCGAATTTTTCTTCAATTTGCCACAGAGTTTCTCCGGAAGCCATATCAACCATTAGCATTAAAGGATCGCCGTTTAAATTGGTTCCGGCTACAAGAATTCCATTTGCTTTATAAAGTACTTGTTTGGTTTTCAATTCAGAAATACCTGCTTGCGAAGAATTAAATTTAATATTACCTGTAAATGGATCAATTAAATTAACATACTCACCTTGATTTATTGATAATAATGGAGAACCACTCATTTCTTGAAGTTGATCACTTGAAATACTTGCAAATTGTTGGCTGCCCCATATTTTTTCTCCCGTTTCTGGATTAAAAGTTGCAAGTTCAGTATTTGTACAAACGATATAATTACCGTATGAATTTACTTGTTGCCATAAAACGGCTCCAGAAAGATCATTTTTCCATATTTCATTTACTTGTGCAAAAGCAGATAGATTAAATAAAAATAATGCAATCGTTGCAATTGAGATTTTGAGTAAATTTCTTTTCATAATGTAAGGTTTGGTTAGTATTAAATAAGATGATTTGTAAACATGAAATAAAAGAAATTGTTTCGTGAAATTACAAGTTACAAAAATTATCCGGCTTTTAAATGCAAAGACGATGCCAGAAAATATTTAATTAATTGTTTTTTTAAACTAACAGAGATTTTAACTATTACTCACTTGTCATAATAAATAATGGTTGTAACTCAAAGCTTTTATAGAATGGCCTTAGTCTTTCGGTATTATAATGTTTTTGTATGTTAACTATCTTTTTAGAATTTTCAACAACATCAATGGGTAAATTATCATATCTACCATTTTTTAAAGCTACTAATCTACCATGAATACCCTTTAATATTAGATCCAACGCCAAATTTCCATAAGCCATAGGTACAATGGAATCAATAGCATCGGGATCACCGCCTCTTACTAAATAACCAAGTTTTTGATTAATAACTCCAATTGGTCGGCCTTTGCAGCAATTTGCAGAATGTTCAATGAGTTTGGCCGAAACTAAATCTCCAATACCACCGAGCTTTGCATGACCAAAGGCATCTTTAATTTCATTTTCAAAAACCATTTCACCACCTTCGAACATTGCACCTTCCGATACCAGTGCAACTGAATATTTACTTGGGTTTTTCGCCCGATCTTCGATAAGAAGTTCGGTAAGGTTTTCAATTTTAAACTTATATTCGGGAATTACGCATCGGTTAGCTGCTCCTGCCATGGTTGGAAGCATTGCAGTAAATCCGGCATAACGGCCAAATACTTCTAAAACCATAAAGCGTTCGTGAGAACCTGCACTTGTCCGTAAATTATTTGTTATTTGAATGGTTCGGGTTATACAAGTGCTAAATCCAATACAATAATCTGTGCCAGGAACATCGTTGTCCATTGTTTTTGGTATGGCTACTACTTTAACGCCTTCGCGATAAAGACGCACTGCATAACTTAAAGTATCATCACCACCTATGGGAATAAGATATTCAATTCCTAAAAATGCAAGATTTTTTAAAACTTCAGGAGTAAGATCGTTTCTTGGTTTATTATATTTCTCCTTTAAATGGTCAGGCACATTCCAGTTAGCTACCCGGCTTGGATTTGTTCGTGATGTATGTAAAAAAGTGCCTCCAGATCGTCCGGCTTTGTTAACTCGATTTTCTGTTAAGATCTCGTAAAATTCTGAATTGTCAGCATTTTTGTCTCTTATCATATCAACTAATCCCATCCAGCCACGGCGTATTCCTATTACTTCAAAACCTTCACGAAGTGCACGAATTGTTACTGCACGAATTGCAGGATTTAATCCCGGTACATCGCCACCACCAGTAAGGATAGCTATTTTACCTTTTTTCTTTTTGATTTGTGTCATACCCTAGCATTTTAGCAACTTATTTATGTAGTAAGTTACTAAAAAAAGAAGGGGAAGTAAAGTGAAAAGGAATAGTTTAAAGAACTATCAGTTAAAACGAGTCTAAAAATAGATTATACAGGAATTTTGAGATATAGATTATTGATATACTAATTAAAATAGTAATAGTTAATGACCTTAAAAATATTTTTTGTCTTTCTCTAATTATTTTGTTTTTTACTTTTCTCTTATATTGATACAGCTCACTTTCTGTTAGTGTATTTCGATCTTTAAAAACATGATATTTTGCTTCAATTTTAGAAACAGCCTTTTTCATTTCATTATACCGGGCACGACGCATTTGTTTTAAAATTCGTGCATATTGCATTCTTTTAATTGCGTCTAAAGCATGTCCGGATCCCATGATAATACTATCTTAAAATTTTACGAACGAAAGCAACTGTGAAGTACGACATCAGGAATAAACCTACAAAGCCTTCAATACTCGATAACCATCTGAAAAAGCCCGAAGGATAATAATCTCCGTATCCAATGGTAAAGAAAGTAATTGCACTGTGATAAAAAGAAACTGCAATTGGTCCTAATTTATCAGGATCGCCAAGCGAAGAAACTATTTTTGCATTTGTAAAAAATGGAAGAATTACATATAAAATAGTGAAAAATAGGTATCCAAAAAGCATACTTGTAATTACTCTAAGCGGGTTAGTTGCATATAATCCAACTTTATCAAATATCAGCCATTGAAATGCATAATTGGCATATTGCCATAAACGGCTATAAGGTTTTTTCTTAATACCATCCTGCAGATCTGCTTTTAGTTCATTTCTTTTAAATTCTACATATGCCTCATCCTCATCGGCATACTGACCTGTTGTTCTGAAATTTTCTTTTAATATCCTGAATTGCTCTGCAAACTCACGTTTTGATGCATCTTTTTGTGAGTAAATAAGTTTTTTAACATTATTTATTCTCCAGTCAATGTATATTCTTCCTATTAATCGCATTCCTGCAAAATCGATTGTATCAATTTCGAGTGGGAAATCATAAGGAATAAAATCAATAATATCACGGGCAACTGTGTCTGATAAATCAATTGATCTGCATTTAGATAATCGCAAGTCGACATAATAATCTAAATGACAGGACTTTAGAGAAAGCTTGAGAATGTGTGAATTGTTAAAACTTAGGTTTCCTTTTCCAAAGTTTGCATTATCGAGATATAAAACTGTATTATCAAACTCTACTTGTTCAAAAGATATATTGCCATCACCCCAGATGGATTTTCTGAATGTAATTTTTCCTCCTTTGTGCTGTGATGCTTCAAAGGATTTTTCTCCATTTCCAAAAATGGCTCTATTAAAACTGACTTTAGCTTCGCCAAACTCGGTGGTACGAAAATCAACCTTTCCGTCTCCAAATTCGGTTCTTTCAAAAATTAACTCTTTGCAATGGAAACGTGCAAAATGAAATCCAATTTTCCCTTCTTCGAAACGTGCAACCTTGAAGGTAACTCTGTTTGATTTAAATACAGAATTAACAAAAGTAACATCACCTTTATTAAATTCGGTGTTTACAAAAAGTACATTTCCTTCCCCAAAATGAGTATCCTGGAAATTTTTATGTCCGGTTCCAAACCATGAATTTTTGAAATTAACTTCACCATCGTCAAAGGTTGCATTTGAGAAATCTACATTGCCATCGTTAAAATATGTATAACTAAAATTAACGCCACCCTTATTAAATATAGATGATTGAAAAGAAACTGCTCCATTAAGAAAGTGGGCATA
>DAOUTQ010000188.1 GCA_030668615.1 Bacteroidales bacterium
CTCTGTATCGATAATATCTCCAATAACATCAATTAAAGCTTTAACATCGTAGCCTTTTTTGAGTGTTGTTGAATAACCAATAAGCATTATATCACGACGCACCTGCACTGCAGTAATATTGTGTAAATTAGCAAGTTCGTGAGAGTAAATATGTGTTTTCCCATCCGCCAAACAGCTTAGCAATGTCCTGCGATACTCACTTAATCGTCCAATTGTTTTTTCGGGAAGTCTGTTCATTATATTTAGATTTTAAATAATTTATCAATTTACGAAAAAAAATTACATTGGCAAGATTACAGTAAACGATGTTCCCTCACCAGGAGTACTTTCAACCTTAATTTCTCCGTTATAAAGATCTGAAATTCTTTTTACAATAGATAAGCCCAAACCGCTACCTGTAATATGTCTCGTTTGTTCGCTTTTTACTCTAAAAAACTCATTGAACAATTTATCTGATTCTTCTTTTGATAATCCAATTCCAGTATCTTCAACAATAATATTTACCTTATTATCTGTTTTAATAAGCTTAACATCAACTTTACCACCATCCTTATTGTATTTTACTCCGTTGGATATCAGGTTGTTAAACACAATTTCAATATCACCCGGATCTGCCTTTAATACAATATTTTCTTCATCAGTTAAAGAAATTTTTACATCTTTTTGTATTGCATATGGATTCATTGCTTCGATTGAAAGTTGTGCAATTTCACCTAAATTTATATCTTGAAATTTTTCTGTTTTCTTTTCGAAATTAATTTTTGTTAGGTCTAATAGATCCATTATTAAATTTCTCATTCCCTTAACTCGTTGTAAGGATCTATCGATCATCTGATCATAAGAAGCAATATCATCACCATTTTCCTTATCTTTCATTATACGTAAATAACCTTCAATTGCATTTAAAGGAGCTTTAAGTTCATGCGACAAAACAGATAAGAACTGAAAACGAATTTCTTTTCCTTCCTTATTCATTTTTCTGGTCATTCCACGCAGAAAAAGATGTTTGGACACATTTTCCAAAGAAGATTTTAATTCCTGTGGTGTAAATGGTTTAGGGATAAAATCATATGCACCGTTATTAGTTGCTTTTACAGCCAATTCAAGTGAGGCGTAAGATGTTATCATCATTACCAATATTTCCGGTTTATTTTTGTTTATAAATTCAAGAACTTCTGTTCCTAAAATACCGGGTAATTTATTATCTAACAATACTATATCAATATGTTCAGACTTTACTTTTTCAATTGCTTCCTCTCCTGTTCCAACTTCAATAATATCAAATCCAATATCAGTATCCATAAATGGATAGCTTACTGTAAAATTATTTAATATTCGACTCACACCAGATCTAATACCCGGCTCATCATCAACCACCATTACCTTCAATTTTTCCATCGAATATTCGTTTATTATATTTTTAACAATTTATTAATCTCTTTGTGTAATTGATCTTTCCTTATGCCTTTTTCTAGATACAGATCCGCTTTTATCCATTTTTTATCAGAATCTGTATCTACACCAAATGAAATACCTGTTTCTGAAGCTACAGCAGTAGCAAGAATAATTGGAACTTCGGGATGTTTTCTTTTCATTTTATAGCAAAGAATAAATCCGCTGTCATCATTTTCCATCATTAAATCAAATATTGCCAGATCAAGTTTAGTATTTTGAATTATAACCTCAGCTTCTTTTTGATTATCAGCTGTAATTACATTAAAACCAAAACTTTCAACATACATTTTCATCTGAAATAAATAATCCTCATCATCATCAGCAATCAACACTGTTTTTTTTATATCTGCCATAACTTCTTTATTAAAACTATTGAAACCTTGGTATTGATATTTTAAATTCTGTTCCTGTCGGGCCAACCTTCTTATCTGTGTTTGATTCAACGGTAATTTTACCTTTGTGCATTTTTACAATTCCATAGGCTGTTGCTAAACCTAAGCCAGTACCCTTTCCTATAGCTTTTGTTGTATAAAATGGCTCGAAAATTTTATCAATATTTTCTGGTTTAATTCCAATACCAGAATCTTTCACTCTGAAGATCAAATTATTATCATCATCTTCCAGAATAATTACTACTTCTCCTTTTTCGGGCATTGCATCAATTGCATTTTTTAAAAGATTTGTAATAATTTGTGTCATTTGCTCGTGATCGAGCATTGCATAAGCATCTGTAAGTTCTGTTGAATTAATACTAATATTAATATTTTTCGGAACTATAATTGCATCAATACATTGTTCAGAAAGCTTAATTATATTTGTTTTGCTTGCATTTACCTGATTTTTTCGGGCAAAATTAAGTAAGCCTCCAACTATTTTTTTACACCTATTTGTTTGATCAACAATCAATTTTAGATCTTTATATACGACTGAATCCTTAGATGCTTCTTCAAGCAATATATTAGCATACATAATAACAACACCCAAAGGATTATTTAATTCATGAGCAATTCCAGCTGATAATTGCCCCATACTTGCCATTTTCTCAGATTGCTTTAACGCTTGCTGAATTGATGTTAACTTATCGTTTGTAACTGCCAATTCGTTAACTGATTTATGTAATTTTTCGATTGTAAAAGGCAAACACATTTCGTTTTCCGCTAAACCTTGAACAATTGCAATAGCATGTTCTTCACATGTTTCATAACCACAAGCACCGCAATTTAAATGATCTTTTGGATCTAATTTACCAAGCGATTCCAGCACTTTTTTCACCTCATCAAAATCAGGAAATTTAAAATCTTTTCTTTTTTGCTCAAATTTCGCTGTTAAATCTATGTTTAGATATTTATCTATATGACTTTGCCACTCTTCTTGGTTTAATGAGCTAATCTTTTTTTGCACATAATTGTTCACAAGAATTCTTCGGGCATATTGTTTTCCTTTGCTCTTCATTCCTGGGCCCATAATGCAACCTTCACAGCTTAGTAATTCCAAATGTTGCGATTTTAACAATCCATCTTCATATTCGCGAATCGCTTCCTGAAAGTTATTTCTACCCTCAGCAACAATAATATTTCCATCAAAAACATCATCTGTAATACCCGCTGTTTGCAGAAGACCTCTACTAATAGGGAAAATAGCTCCTTTTCCTCCAAGTGGAGGATCAAATTCTGTTGGCTTTACTGTTTTTTGTGTGATTTCTTTATCTTCAAAAATATCGCGTAACTCAGTAAAAGTTATCATTTCATCAACCTCATCCGATTCTGATTTTTTTGCAACACAGGGACCAATAAATGTTATATTAATATCCTCTCCATATTTTTTTTTCATTACTCTCGACATTGCAACCATAGGAGATGCAATAGGAGCTAAATCTTTAACCAAGGCAGGATGATAATGCTCAATATAAGAAACAACAGCCGGACAATCAGAGGAAATATAAGGTTTGTTGCTTCCCTGATCAATTAAATTTTTATACTTTTTAGCAACTAAATCAGCTCCAAATGCCACTTCTGAAACAATATCAAATCCAATTGACCTTACCATTGAAACAAATATCTTGTAATTTGATATTTCTTTGAATTCTGCAGGGAAACTTGGTGCAATAATTGCTATTTTTTTCTGATTTGATTTTAATAATTCAAAAACATTATCAGTTGTATTTAAAAACACTTTAGCACCCTGACTGCAAACTTTTGTACAATTACCGCAAACAATACACCGCTCGTTTAGCACTTCAGCTTGTCCGTTAATTATTTTAATTGCTTTTGCAGGACACTCTCGAACACAAGTATAGCAAACTCTACATCTGTTTTTAACAGTATAAACAAGATCCCTTTTTGTGTTTTTTTCTTTACTCATATAATGCTTAAGCAATTAAATATCTCTCTGACTATATTTTGTATGTAAAAACTTTCTACATTTTTTACCTAGTGGTTCGCCTAAAAACTCATTGTAAAGTTCAATTACCATTGAATTTTTATGAGCAACATTTATTGCTTCTTTTTCATCCAAATCATATATTGTTTTTGATTTGTTTTTTAGCATTTTCTCATCATTATTAAATGGTTGTCCGCCTCCATTGATACAACCATTTGGACAAGCCATAATTTCAATAAAATGATAATTACTTTTGCCATCTCTAACTTCTCTTATAAGTTCTTCGGCATGTTTAAGTCCATTAGCAACTGCAAAAGATACTTGCTTATCATCCATATTAACAATTGCTTCTTTTCGATCTTTAAATCCGCGAAGTTTAGTAATTTTAAGGTTACTTAACTCTTTTCCATTTAAATGATAGCTTAATGTTCTTGCAATTCCTTCTGACAATCCACCGGTTACAGAAACCATTTTTCCTACAGAACTTCTTGTATTAAAAGGAGGATCCGGCATTTCTTCATCTATAGATTGCATATCAATACCATAAAGGTGAATTAATTTTACCAACTCTCTGGTTGTAATTACAACATCAACATCTGATACTCCTTTATGTGTCATTTCCTCACGTTGAGCCTCAAATTTATTTGCTGTACAAGGTGTTATAGAAACTGTATAAATTTTATCGGGTGATATTTTCTCTTTTTCAGCAAAATAACTTTTTATTAAAGCACCTAACATTTGTTGAGGCGATTTGCAAGTTGAAACATAATCAATCATATCAGGATGAGCCTGTTCCATATGCTTTATCCAACCCGGACAACAACTACTTATCATCGGAAGATTTTCATCATTTTTTATACGATCAGCCAGTTCTGTTGCCTGCTCATAAATTGCCAAATCGGCACCAAATGAATTATCAAAAACTTTATCGAATCCAATTCTTTTTAATACAGCATTTAAAATACCATTAACATCTTTTCCTGTTCGTATACCAATTTCTTCTGCTAATGACAATGATATTACAGGTGAATATTGTGCTATCACTTTAATTTCAGGATTACTAATCATATCCTGGACAATATCAAAATTTGTTTTTTCGTGCAATGCACCAGTCGGGCAAACCAGAATACATTGTCCGCAATTTATACAATTTGAAAAATTCAAATCTTTATTCATACTTGTCGCAACTGCAGTCTTATTTCCCCGTTTCATGAACTCAAATGTCGAAATACCAAGAACCTCATCACAGACTCTTACACAACGACCACATAAAATACATTTTGAAGGATCTCTTACAACTCCCGGACTGGAATGATCTAAATTTGCTTTTGATTTTTCTCCTGAAATTCTGCGTTCTCGTACGTTTAACTCTACAGCTAAATCCTGAAGTTCACAATTCCTGTTACGAATACAATACAGGCAATCATCAGGATGGTTTGATAATAATAATTCAACAATCATTTTCCTTGCACTAATTACGCGTGGAGAATGAGTTTTTATTTTAATAGGTTCAAGAATAGGTTGCGAACAAGAAGGAATTAAACCAGATTTACCCTCAACTTCAACAACACACAAACGACAAGCTCCAGTTGATGAAAAACCTTCAATGCGACACAAAGTTGGAACCTTTATTCCATTACGATTGAGTGCCTCAAGAATTGTTTCACCCATTTTGGCCTTTATCTTTTTGCTGTTTACTTCTATATCTACTACCATA
>DAOUTQ010000192.1 GCA_030668615.1 Bacteroidales bacterium
TATCCATTTTTTATTAATCCAATTTTTATATTCTCATTAGTATTAGTCTTAATTGTATTTTTAAAATCCAATTATGTTCAAATTCCTTTGCAAATTATTATAGGATTATTAGGCCTTGTTATTTTAATAGTTAGTTTATACACCGAACACCGTGAGTTACAGTACAATTTAAATTTATTGTGGTTAAATCCTTTATATATCATTACTGCCTTTAAATTTAAAAACTATCCGAAAATCAGAAAGTATTTAACAATATTTATTCAATCATTAATAATTATAATGATACCAATATGGATATTCCATGTTCAACAATTTGAGCTAACATTTTTATTAATTTGTTCTATCCTTACAATATTCAATATCAGAATATTGACATTAAAAAGAAATTAAATAGTCTAAACAACATTATAAAAGAAGAGCGTTTACTGAATCAGTAAACGCTCTTTAATATTATTTGTGTATTAAGTTTATTTATGCTCCTAATGTAGCAACCATAACAGCTTTAATAGTATGCATTCTGTTTTCAGCTTCGTCAAAAACGATTGATGCTGGAGATTCAAATACTTCCTCATTAACTTCCATTCCGTCTAAACCAAATTTTTGGAAAATTTCTTCTCCAACAACAGTCTCTCTGTTATGGAATGCTGGTAAACAATGCATGAATTTACATTTAGGGTTTCCAGTTGCATCCATCATTGATTTATTAACTTGATATGGTTTTAACAATTCGATTCTTTCTTTCCATACTTCATCTGGTTCTCCCATTGAAACCCAAACATCTGTATAAATAAAATCACAACCCTTAACACCTTCAGCAACATTGTCAGTAACAATAATTTCTGCACCTGTTTCTTTTGCTATCTCATTAGCTTGAGCAACTAATTCTGCTGTTGGTTGTACCGCTTTTGGAGCTACAGAACGGAATTTCATTCCCATTTTAGCAGCGCCAATCATTAATGAATTACCCATGTTATTTTGTGCATCACCTACATATGCAAAAGTAACTTCATGTAAAGGCTTATCTGAATGCTCCATCATTGTTAAGAAATCAGCTAAAATTTGAGTTGGGTGGAACTCGTTAGTTAAACCATTCCAAACAGGTACACCTGCATGTGCGCCTAGCTCTTCAACGATATCTTGTCCAAAACCACGATATTCAATACCATCATACATTCTACCAAGAACGCGTGCAGTATCTTTCATTGATTCTTTTTTACCAATTTGAGATCCTGATGGTCCTAAATAAGTAACGTGTGCACCTTGATCTAAAGCAGCAACTTCAAATGCACAACGTGTACGTGTAGATGCTTTCTCAAAAATTAAAGCTATATTCTTACCTGTTAATTTAGGTTGTTCTGTTCCGTTATATTTTGCTTTTTTAAGATCTGCTGAAAGATCTAATAAAAATTTAATCTCTTTTGGAGTTAAATCTGAAAGCTTCAAAAAGTTTTTGTTTCTTAAATTGAATGCCATAATTTTTTAATTTATTATTAATTATTAATTTACCTTCCTTGAAAATTGATTTTCAATAGTCAATTGACAATAATCATTATACAATTTTTAGTCTTCGTATTCCATTGTAATTTTAGTTCCATAAGAACGATCTTCAAGTTTTGTTGCTTCAGTAATTACGCTTTTCTTTCCTCCGTTCTCAACAAATTGCAAACAAGCCTTAATTTTCGGAGCCATGCTACCTTGTGCAAACTGACCTTCAGCTATATATTTTTCAATATCTGCTTTGTTCAAGAATTCCATTTTTTGTTCGTTTTTTTTCTTATAATTTATATAAACATATGGAACATCAGTTAAAATATAAAATTCGTCAGCACCAATTCTTTCTCCCAATAATGCAGATGCAAAATCCTTGTCTATTACAGCTTCTGCAGGTCTTACTTCATTTTTCTCGTCGATATAAACAGGTACACCGCCGCCACCAACAGAAACAACAATATTTCCTTCACGTGCTAATTTCTCAACAATTTTCTCATTCATTATACTAATAGGTTTGGGTGAAGGAACTACTCTTCTCCAACCTCCATCTGCTTTTATTTCTTCTTTAAATTCCCAACCTTTATCGGCAGTTAATTTATCAGCTTGTTCTTTTGTATATATTTTACCAACTCGTTTTTGTGGATCTTTAAATGCAGGGTCATTTTTATCAACTACAACTGATGTAACCAAAACAACAATATCCTTTTCAATACCATGCTTCTTAAGAACATTTCTAAGCATTCTTTCAATCATATAACCAATTCCACCTTGCGAATCAGCAACACAAATATCCAAAGGCATTTGAGGAATATTATACATTTGCTCGCCAGCATCGTTTCTCATTAAAATATTTCCAACCTGTGGACCATTGCCATGACCTATAACGATATCATAACCTTCTTTAATTAAATATACTATGTTTTCAAGTGTATCAAAGGTATTTTGTTCTTGTTCTTCAATTGTTCCTATTTGATTACCGCGCAAAAGAGCATTTCCTCCTAATGCAAGTACAGCTAATTTATTCATTTTCATTAATTTATATGTTATTACTAATTTGAGTTACAAATCTATAAAAAAATCGTTTCAAAAATATAAATTCTAATCATTTTAATATGCTTTCACATAAATGTTAAAAGACATTTTTAATACTTTCATCAAATAATTAAGTATACTTAAAATTAAGTCTTTGATATTTTCTTTACTTTCACTATTTTAGTTAATTATTTTACATATTATTTACGTTACACCTTAACAAACGTATATGAGAATAAAAGCAATTTTTACTATTGTGCTGATCTTCACCATATTAAATTCATGTAAAAAAATACAACATAAAGATCGAATTAAGGAAGGTTATATTGAATACGACATTGAATATCTGGATGAATCCATGGATAGTTTTATGAAAGGCCTTTTACCTAAGAAAATGACGATCAAATTCAAAAATAATAATACACTAAATAAGATTGAAGGATTTTCAGGAATTGTTAGTTTTACTCACATTCAGAATTTTAAAGAAAAGAAGAATATTACTCTGGTTAAGGTTTTAAATAAAAAATATAAGTATGTAGAGAAAATTAATAATAAATCATTGTTTTTTGAAGATATCCCAAATATGCAAATTGAACTTCAGGATACAATTGTTGAGTTATGTGGATTTCAAAGTAAAAAGGCAAAAATAACTATTCCAGATTCTAATGTTGAACCGTTTTTTATTTACTATACAAATGATATTATAATTAATAATGTTAATGCCCAAACTCCTTTTAAATCAATAGATGGTGTTTTGCTTGAGTTTCAGCTAAAACTTTACGACATGCCTATGAGGCTTACTGCAAGAAAGGTTCAAGAAGCAGAAGTTCCTACAGAAGACTTTGAAATACCAAAAGGTTATGCTTCTATCAATAAAAAAACGATGATTGAAATCATTGAATTGTTAAAACAATAATTCAATTTGTAATCGTTTCAATTTTTCTGCTAATTTTCCGTTTATTTATATTACTTTGTAATACATTTAATGCTTTAATGTAAGCAACACTTTGTTATTAAAAATATCAATGGCTAAAAAAAATCATAAACCAAAGGCTGGAAAAAAGAGAAAGAAAATATTTTCTGACGAAAGGGTGAAAATTATACTTGGTGTTACTACCATTTTTATGGCTGCTTTTTTAACATTAGCATTCATCTCTTATTTTTTCACATGGAAAACAGATCAAAGTTTTCAGTTTTCAAAAGTTGTTTCCGGAGCAGAAATTTCAGTTGAAAACTGGTCGGGTAAAACAGGTGCACACTTTGCTAATTTATTTATTAATAAATGGTTTGGTGTTGCATCATTTACATTTCCCTTTTTACTTCTTGTAATAGGATTTCGCTTCTTTAAAATCAAAATATACCCAATTCGTAAAGCTTTTAAAATTACAATTATTGGTACTTTAATTCTATCTGTACTACTTGGCTATTTGTTTGGCAATTCGACTGGATATTTAGGTAGCGGACTTGGTGGCGGACATGGTTATATAATGGCCCTATGGCTTAATTCCTTTTTAGGAAAAGCAGGAACCGCTTTTTTGCTTTTAGTTATTATTATTTCATTTATCATACTTTCTTTTAAAAAATCATACTACTGGATAAAAAAATTATCATCTGCATTATTCAGAAAAAATTATACTGAATTTGATGATAAACCTAATGATTTAAATCAGCCAATAGATTCGTTGCAGGAAGATCAGCAAGATGTTGTTAAGGAAGAATCAATTGAGAAAGATTTGCTATTTACAACAAAAAATACAGAAGCTGAAATAAAAAAAGAAAATCAGGAATCAAAAATTAGAATAGAAACTAAGGATTTATCAATAAAAGAAGAAGAAATTGAATTAACAATTGAAGAAAAACATAAAGAAGAAAAATTAAACGGAAATTTAAAAAATTACCAACTTGAAGATTACGACCCTACTTTAGAACTTTCTTCATATAAATTACCTCCACTGGATTTATTAGAAGATCATGAACAAGATACAAACGGAGAAATAGATAAAGACGAAATTATTGCTAATAAAAACCGTATTGTTGAAACTCTGGCAAATTATAAAATCCAAATAGATAAGATAAAAGCAACTGTTGGACCTACAGTTACACTTTATGAAATTATTCCTGCTCCAGGTGTTCGAATTTCAAAAATTAAAAACCTCGAAGATGATATTGCTCTAAGTTTAGCCGCTTTAGGAATTAGAATTATAGCTCCTATTCCGGGGCGAGGTACTATCGGGATTGAGGTTCCTAACCAAAAACCAGAAATCGTTTCTATGCGTTCAATTCTGGAATCAAAGGTTTTTAGTGAATCGAAATATGATTTAGCAATAGGTTTAGGTAAAACAATTTCAAATGACACTATGGTTATTGATTTAGCAAAAATGCCACACTTATTAGTTGCAGGTGCTACAGGTCAAGGTAAATCTGTTGGATTAAATGCCATTATAGCTTCATTGTTATACAAAAAACATCCTGCTCAGTTAAAATTTGTGATGGTTGATCCTAAAAAAGTAGAATTAACTCTTTACACTAAAATTGAGAAGCATTTTTTAGCAATGCTTCCTGACTCTGAAGAATCCATAATAACTGACACTCAGAAAGTAGTAAATACATTAAATTCATTATGTATTGAAATGGATCAGCGGTATGATTTATTGAAATTAGGGCAAGTTCGAAATATAAAAGAGTATAATGCCAAATTTATAGCTCGGAAATTAAATCCTGAAAAAGGACATAAATATTTACCTTACA
>DAOUTQ010000023.1 GCA_030668615.1 Bacteroidales bacterium
AAGCTTGTCGCCTTCTAAATTTAGAAACTCGTTTGCAGGAACATTGTCAGGTAAAATATAATCTCCATGCGCTTTTAACATTGCAGGAAAAATAAGGCAATGAAAAACAATATTATCTTTTCCGATAAAATGAATTAATCTTGAATCATCATTTTGCCAATAATCTTTCCAGTCTTTTCCATTTTCTTTGGCCCATGCTTTGGTTGCAGAAATGTATCCGATAGGAGCATCGAACCAAACGTAAAGAACTTTTCCGTCGGCTCCTTCAACAGGAACGGGAACACCCCAATCTAAATCGCGGGTTACTGCACGAGGTTGTAAACCAGCTTTTAACCACGACTTGCATTGACCATAAACATTTGATTTCCAGTCCTTTTTATGTGAATCAATCCATTCTTCTAACCATTCGTTTTGGTATTTTTCTAAATCTAAATACCAGTGCTTTGTTGTTTTTAAAACAGGAACATTTCCGCTAAGTTTTGATTTAGGATTAATCAGTTCTTTTGGGCTTAAGCTTGTACCACACTTTTCACATTGGTCGCCATAAGCCTCTTCATATCCACATTTTGGACAAGTTCCTGCGATATATCTGTCGGCAAGAAACTGTTGTTCCTGCTCATCAAAAAATTGTTCTTCTTCTTTCTCAATAAATTCTCCTTTTTCGTGCATTGTTTTGAAAAAATCCGAAGCCGTTTCATGATGCACAGGATCTGAAGTGCGATGATAAATATCGAAAGCAATTCCAAATTCCTCAAAAGCAGATTTAATCATGCCATTGTATTTGTCAACGATATCTTGAGGCGAAACACCTTCTTTTCGTGCACGCAAAGTAATAGGTACGCCATGCTCATCGGATCCGCATATAAATGCTACATCATTTCCTTTTAATTTTAAATATCGAACGTAAATATCGGCTGGCAAATAAGCTCCTGCAATATGTCCTAAGTGTAATGGACCATTTGCATATGGTAAAGCTGATGTGATTAAATAGCGCTTCGGGTTTTTCATTTCTGATTTTTCTTTTCTTTAATATCGGGCAAATATACGAAGGAATATTTTTTTTCGTGATATAAATATTACTTAGTTTTACATTGATTAAACAAGATTGCTTATGATAACTCCGGCGAAATTAAATAAGGGAGATAAAATTGGAATTATTGCTCCTTCTCGAAAAATTAATCCCGATGAAATAAAAGCTGCTATACAGGTTTTTGAAAATTGGGGTTTAAAAGTTTCTTTGGGAAGGAATCTGCTTGAAGAAGATAGACAGTTTTCAGGAACTGATAATGAGCGAGCAGAAGATTTACAATATATGCTTGATGATCCTAATATTAAAGCAATTATTTGTGCACGTGGAGGTTACGGAACGATCAGAATTATTGATTTAGTAGATTTTACGGAGTTTAAAAAAAACCCAAAATGGATTGTTGGTTATAGTGATATTACCGCTTTGCATGCACACTTGAATCATAATTTAAAAGTAAAATCGATTCATGGAATAATGCCAATCAATTTTCAGGATGATTTAACTGAAAACGAATCAATAAAAACCCTAAAAAAATCTCTTTTCGGAGAACAAAATATTTATGAAATAGATGATCATAATTTTAATCGAAAAGGCAAAGCGACTGGTGAATTAATTGGTGGAAACCTATCTGTTTTATACAGTATTTCGGGAACAAAATTTGATGTTGATACGAATGGGAAAATATTGGTTTTAGAAGATTTGGATGAATATCTTTATCATATTGATCGTATGATGATGAACCTAAAATACAGTGGAAAACTGGAAAATCTGAAAGGATTAATCGTTGGCGGAATGACCGACATGAATGATAATAAAGTTCCTTATGGAAAAACAGCATATGAAATTATTCATGATGCAATTCAGGAATACGATTTTCCGGTTTGTTATAATTTCCCTGTGGGACATATTAAAAATAATTCGGCATTAATTCTTGGAGTCAATTCTGAACTTGAAATAAATGATAATAGTGTAGTTCTGAAAAATTAGAGTTTTACTAATTCAAAATCCGAAGGAATTTTAAAAATGGATTCGTCTACCGTTTTGCTGCTGATATTAACAACAGAAGCTCTTGACTTCTCTCTTCTAAGCAGTGTTCTTTCAACTGTAAGCATTGGGAAAAAACCCTGAGTTTCAGGAATTTTATTGAAAAACTCATATGTTTTATCTGTCCGGTTTAAAAGATGAACAAGCTCTTCGAAAAAATAGAAATTATTTTGCCAAACCCAATAGGCAACTTCAATATTTCTTTCAGCGTTTTTTACCCTCCACTGATAGCATTCATATCCATTTACGGTTCTGGAATTCTCAGTTTTTAAGATAATAAAGTTTTCATCTGTTTCTGGTAATTCATCATTAGTTGTAAGTTGCTTGTAAAGTTTTTTCTCAGGACTTAAAACAAAAACTTCATCCTTATCAAGATCAATAAGCATGGATTGTATTAAGGTGTTTTTATCATCAAACTTATCAATTCTTATATTTTGCTTTTTTACGTAGTAAGTAAAATAAGAAGTGTCGTAAAAAGAAGAACATACAATCTCAATGCTTCCTTCAAAAGCATCAGGAGAATTGAACATCCCTGAAAAAAGGATTACGAAACTTAATAAAAAGTTTATCATAATTCAAAAATCATTTATCTTTATAAGACCGAAAAATTAATCAGTTACACTATATTAGACTGAATATATCTTAAAAGGTTTCAAAAGTAAATAAAAAAATGGCTGAACACAATATTTTAGGAGAAAAAGGTGAGGAGTTTGCAAAACAATTTTTGCTTGAAAAGGGATATAAGATCAGGCACTTAAATTGGAGATATAAAAAAACAGAAATCGACATAATTGCTGAAAAGAATAACCTTTTGGTGGTTGTGGAAGTTAAGACGAGAACGAACGATTATTTTGAGAATCCCAAAGATGCTGTAACGTTTAGAAAGCAGAGGCATGTTGTTGATACAACGGAAGCATATATCGAAAAATTTAATGTTGATTTAGAAGTAAGGTTCGATATAATTAGCATTACTTTTGAAAATGGAAAAGAGAAAATAGAGCATGTTCAGGATGCTTTTCAAGCTGGTTTATACTAAAATTTATCATTATGAATATCGAAGATGTACGAGAATATTGTCTTTCTAAAAAAGGGGTTACAGAAGGATTTCCATTTAGTGACACAGCTTTAGTTTTTAAAGTTGCTGAAAAAATGTTTGCACTACTTGATTTAACAGAAGATAGTAGAGGAATAAGTTTAAAGTGTGACCCTGAATTGGCAATTGAGCTACGTGAACAATTTTCAGACGTAACTCCTGCATATCACTTTAACAAAAAACATTGGAACGGGATTAGCCTTTTAGGAAACATAAGTGATAATTTAATTAAAGAATGGATTGACCATTCATACACAATTGTTGTTAAAGGTTTGCCGAAATCAAAACAGGCAGAGTTGAAAAGTAAATAAAATTAAATAACTTTACATAAACGGATCTTTATATTAATGAAAAGATTAATCGGGTATTTTTTTCAGGGTCTATTATATATTGCACCTCTGAGTATTACCATTTTTATACTATATAAATCTTTTATTTATCTCGACGGATTATTTAAACCTTTTCTGCAGTCGTATTTACATATTAGCATTCCTGGTTTAAGTCTTATTCTTGTATTTCTAACGGTTGTGCTCATAGGCTTATTAGGACAAACAATTCTTGCCCGACCTGTTAAGCGTTTTATAAATCATTTTATGAATAAAGCACCCTTGGTTAAGGTTATTTATTCTTCTATAAGAGACTTATTATCGGCATTTGTTGGTAAAGAGAAAAAATTTAATCAACCTGTATTGGTAAAAGTAAATACCATATCGGAGCTTGAAAAGCTTGGATTTATTACTCAAGAAGATGTTTCAAATTTAGGTATAGAAGGCGAAAAAGTAGCAGTGTATTTTCCTCATTCGTATAATTTTTCAGGAGAGCTTTTTATTGTACCAACAGAACATGTGAAAAAAATTGATGCCCCACCTTCTGATGTTATGAAATTTATAGTTTCGGGAGGCGTTTCAGAATACAATAATAAAAAAACAATTCAAAAATGAAAACACGAAATTTATTAACCCTTTTTGTAGTATTCTTCTATTCTTTTAGTTCGATTGCGCAAGACGAAACCAAAGGATATGAGTTTAAAGATGTAACTGATATTAAAGTTACAAATGTAAAAGACCAGCAAAGAACAGGAACCTGTTGGAGTTTCTCTACTACTTCGTTTATAGAATCCGAACTTATTCGAATTAATAAAACGGAATACGATTTGTCGGAAATGTACTTCGTTCATAACGCTTATATTGCCAAGGCATTAGGTTATATAAGATATCATGGAAAATTTAATTTTGGTGAAGGCGGACAGGCACACGATGTTGTTGATCAAATAAAAAAATATGGATTTGTAACTCAGGATGCATATCCGGGAAATATGTATGATCCTGGAAATTATTATACTAGCGAACTGGATCAGCTTTTAAAAGCCATGCTTGATGTTTTAATTACAAAGCCCAACAGAAAACTAACGCCTGTTTGGTTAGATGCATATACTTCAGTTTTAAATACATATTTAGGTTCGTTGCCGGAAACTGTTGAGGTTGATGGAAAGAAAATGAATCCTGTAGATTTTGCCAAAAGCACAGGTTTTAATCCGGATGATTATGTTGAGATAACTTCGTTTACACATCATCCATATTACGAAAAAATAATTTTGGAATTACCTGATAACTGGTCGAACGATCCGTACTATAATGTACCTCTTGATGAGCTTATGAAAATAATGGACTATGCTCTTAATCAAGGATATACTTTTGTTTGGGACGGCGATGTTGGCTATGAAGGTTTTTCTCATGAAAACCAGGTAGCTGTGGTTCACGATGGTGATTTTAATTATAAAAGCCCAAAAAGTGAAATTAAAATTACAAGTGAGTACAGACAAAAGGAATTTGACAATTTAACTACTACGGACGATCACTTAATGCATATTACAGCTTTAGCCGAAGATCAGAACGGAACCATGTATTACAAAACAAAAAACTCCTGGGGCGAAGAAAGCAACGATTTTGGAGGTTATTTATATATGTCTGAAGCGTATATGAAACTGAATACTGTTGCTATTATGGTACACAAAGATGCAATTCCAAAAGAATTAAAAGAGAAGCTGGAAATAAAATAATATTTAGTCATTACGAAGGAGTTCCGTTCTTTGAACGGGACGACTGAAGTAATCTTTGAAAGTTGTCATGCTGAGCTTGTCGAAGTATGAACAGCTTTTTAACTGCCCCTCTTGTCTACACTTCGATAAACTCAGTGTGACAAAAAAAGAGCTGCCCTCATTGAGAACAGCCCTTGATTTTATTTCTTATACTTTATACTTAAAAAGCTCTGATTGCACGTGCATTAGGAGTAGTACTTGTTTTAGGTTCACTTGTTTTAAAACCATCATCAAAAGCGATTGCTCTTGCATTAACATCTGAAAGCTCAGTAGAGCTCCAGTAATATAGTCCAAAGGCAGTTCCACTATTTGCTAATGTTGTAGTTTCTATGGTTGCTTTATTTAGGTACATTTCATATAATTCATCTTCGCTTGGTAAAAACCAATCTTCGTATGTATTCAATGCTAAATTAGTACATAAATCAGCTGCTGTGCCTGCTGTTGGGCAATCTAATTCAATATCTAAGGTGTTTTGTGCTCCTGTACCAATGGCAGTTCCATCAGCTCCGGTAATATCCGTTACTGAACATCCCCAATCAGCATCTGTGCTTTGGTCGGTTACTGCACAAACTAAACCGCTTTTTTCGGTTTCGTCAATGTAAAAAATTACTCCACCATATTTAAAATCACCAATTACAGGTTTGTATTCTGCTGTTGCAGTTGCAAATATTGGCTCTCCTGTTAATGTGCTTGTACCTGTTATAGTTAAAATTTGTGTTCCTTCGGTTTCTCCTAATGTCCATATTACGCTTGCTTTCCCGTTTGCATCGGTTGTTGCGCTTGCAACAGAAACAGAACCTTCTAATACTGTAAAAGTAATAACTTCACCTTCATAAGCAATGCCATCCATATCTTTCACCAATACTTCAATTTCATTTTCTAAAGTTGCTTCTGTAAAGTCTGTTTGGCCTCCACCACTAACAAGTTCCAAGGTTGTGGCATCCATCACTATAAAATCCGGTCTTGGATTATCTGTTTCGCATGATGTAAAAAATACAGCTAAACTGCTTACGATTAATACCGCCGCAGTAAGAATATTAAATTTTTTGTTCATAATTATTATATGTTATTAAAGTTATTAATTTAAATCTCATAATATTAAGGACACAAAAGTAATTGTTTTTTAATTATCTCAAAATTGCTTGTCAATTAATAATATACAATGACAATTGCGCAATTATCATTCCAAAATTAACAATTAAGAAATTATTCTGCCACAAGTAAATTGCATCCACGAATATCGCTATGGTCAAATCGACCTAAAACTTCGAAACTATTGTAGGAATTTAGTTTGCCTAAATCTTTCGTTTCAATAAACGAGCACGAATTTATATTTGCAAGATCAATAATATTAATTCCTCCTGATTTTTCTTTTTCGAGAAAACTAAAAGGATCGTATGTATCACGAATTAATATTTTCATCCATGGTGGGCAATGAAATTTACCATTTTCTGAGGAATATGCCTGTGATAAAAGCTCTGTCATTCCATATTCTGAATGTATGGTCTCAACTCCAAATTTCTGAGATAAAAATTGATGTAGTTCTTTCTTTGTAAGCTCTTTGCGCTTTCCTTTCATGCCTCCGGTTTCAATAATAATTGTATTGGGAATCGAAAATGGCATTTTATCGGCTAAATCCATAAGTGCATACGAAACGCCAAACAGAATAACTTTCTCGCGCTGTTTTTTACAAAACTCCAAGGTTTGTATTAACTCAATATGGTTGTTTAAATAAAATCCGCTTTTACTATGATTTGATTTTTTTATTAAATCATCAACCATATATACCAGCGATGAGCTTTCATTTTCGAGATATCCGGGCAAAAGAGCAAGCACACAAATTTTTTCAGGCTTTCCGTATTGATTCTCGAAAGCAGTTAAAAAACTTTTTTCATAGAGATCAAGATCAGTAATATAATGAGAGCTTCTTTGCATTCCGCTTGTGCCACTACTAAAAAAGGTTTTGATGGGTTCTGTTTGTCCGGTTATTATCTTGTGTGTTTTAAAAAACTCAATAGGTAAAAAAGGAATTTTGTTTAATGCATCTACCTCCGAAATATTTGTTCCTAAATGAAAAAGGTATTCTTTATAAACCGGATTATTTTCTGTCTGATAATTAAATATTTTTAAAGCAAGATCGGTAAACTGATCATTACTGGTAATAGAGAAAATATCATCGATCGAGAAATTATGCATAAGATTAAATTATGCACGAAAGTTAAAATAAATTTGGCAAAACAAAGAAAGAATTTATTTAATACTTAAAGTATATAAAAAGTAAAACTGCCGCAATTGTGCGACAGCTGAAGATATATGGGGTGTTTTTGGAGAACCAGTATATAAAGTATCTACAAAATATAAAAACTATGATGTTTCATCCAGTCTTTTTCAATAAAGCCAGAGAAATCTTTAGGGCATCCACAGTAGTCAAATGTTTTCATCCACTCTTCAATTTCCATTTCTTTTTCGGTAGGTTCTTGCTCAACAGTATATTCAATATTCCAGAAATCTTTGTCTAACATCCACTTTTCTATTAGTTTATTTTCCCGAGTTTGATCACTTTCTATTTTAACTTTAAACATCCAGTCTTCGATTTCTTTTGCTTCTTCGAAAATTTCAGGACTGTATATGATTGCTAGTTTATTGTAAGATTGATTTGTAGTTTTTGTTTGATTTTTATATTTAGCAGTATTTGTGCTTGTATCTAAAATATCTTCAAAGTTGTTTTGTGCATATATACTAAATGCAAAGCAGAAAATAATAATTGATAAGCTTACGATTTTAACTGTTGTTGTAATTGTAGATTTCATAATATGCTCCTTTCTTTACTAATGCACTTCTGCGTCTACTAAAACATGTATTATGCCAAAACTTGTAACACGAAGAAAAACAGCGGCATAGCAAAATTCAGGGTGTTGAAACTGTATTCGGAAATGAACGATAATAATACAGCGGTGTACGATTTAGAACAAAAAAATGGAGACACATGTGCATCTCCATTATTAATTACTAATTAAAAAAAGCAGCACGCTGCTTTATATTTCCCACTCAAATCCGTCCTTTGTATCTTTAATTGTAACGCCTTTTTTAGTCAGCTCATCACGAATTTTGTCTGAGGTTGCAAAATCCTTGTTTTTCTTAGCATCCAAACGAAGATTTAATATAAGGTCAATTAAATCTCCTGTTAACCCGGTTTCTTCAGATCCTTGAGCTTGATCTTCTTTTAATCCCAAAACATCAAAAACAAAGGTTTTGTATAAATCCTTTAAATCTTTTAAATCTTGTTCGTTAAGTTTTTCTTTACCATCGTTGGCAGAATTAATAATTCGAACAGCTTCGAATAAATGAGCAATTAATATTGGTGTATTAAAATCGTCATTCATTGCTTTGTAGCAATTATTCTTTAATTCTTTAATATTAACGGTAGATTCAGAACTATCGCCCAATTTATTTAATGTTTCTCCAGCTTTTATTAGTTTTTGAAAACCTTTTTCTGCAGCCTGAAGAGCTTCATTAGAAAAATCTAAGGTGCTTCTGTAATGAGATTGTGCCATAAAAAATCTCACAACCATAGGAGAGTATCCTCGTTCTAATAAGGGATGATTTCCTGTAAATAATTCGTGAGGTAAGAATCCATTTCCGGCACTTTTCGACATTCTTGCACCATTAACTGTAAGCATATTTGTATGCATCCAATATTTTACCGGAGCAGTGTTGCTACAAGCTTGCGATTGTGCAATTTCGTTTGTATGATGTGTAGCCTGTAAATCCATTCCTCCACCATGGATGTCAAAAGTCTCTCCTAAATATTTTTTACCCATAGCTGAACATTCAATATGCCATCCTGGAAAACCCCATCCCCAAGGCGATGGCCATTTCATAATTGTTTCGGGTTTAGCTGATATCCATAAAGCAAAGTCTAACCTCCCTTTTTTCTCATCTTGACCTCCAAGTTCGCGGGTTCCTTCTAAAAGGTCTTCCAGTTTTCGGTTAGTTAACTGTCCGTATTGATAATCTTTACTATATTTTTCTACGTCAAAATAAACTGTTCCATTATTTTCATACGCATAGCCGTTAGAAATTATTTCTTTAATCATTTCAATTTGCTCAGAAATATGGCCTGTTGCTGTTGGTTCTATACTAGGTGATAAAGTGTTGAAAATACCCATTACGTCATGAAAACCTAAAGTGTATTTTTGAACAATTTCCATTGGTTCCAATTGTTCCAGTTTAGCTTTTTTTGCAAACTTATCATCACCTTCATCTCTGTCGCCCTCTAAATGTCCTGCGTCGGTTATGTTACGCACATAGCGTACTTTATAGCCTAAGTGTAATAAATAACGATAAATAATATCGAAAGAAATAAAGGTTCGGCTATTTCCTAAATGCACATCACTATAAACCGTTGGTCCGCAAACATATATTCCAACAAACGGAGGATTTATGGGTTCGAAAACTTCTTTTTTTCTTTTTAGAGTATTGTAAATATGTAAACTTGTATCCATCGTTTTCATTTTATAAACAAAGTGCAAAATTACTAATAATATTGTGTTTGTGTATAATTATTAGATTGCAATTTAGCAATTCTAATACAGAATGAGGATATAATCTATTTAAGATGATTGTTTTTCAGTAAACTTAACTAATTTTGTAGGTTCAATTAATATAAGCTATAGTTATGAGCTCTACACGACAAAATAAAATTGAAAGGTTGCTTCAGCGCGATCTTGGAGATATATTTCAGAAAGGAACAAACACTTTGTTTAAAGGGAAAATGATAACCGTAACCAAAGTTAGGGTTTCTCCTGATTTATCAACCGCGAGAGTATATCTTAGTTTATTTCCAGTTCAGGAGAAAAAAGAGTTCATAGAATATATTAATAGTATCGATGGTCAAATCAGATATGATCTCGGAAAAAGAATCAGACATCAGCTAAGAAAAGTGCCGGAACTATCATTCTTTATTGATGATTCTTTGGACTATATCGAGAATATCGATAATTTATTAAAAGAGTAAGGATATAAAATCTGATAAATGCAATACGATCCGATTAAAAGAAGTCTTGGAAAAAAATTTAATAAGAGACCATTTTTGAGAAAGCTTTTTTACCGGCTTCTTGATTTATTATTATTAAGAACCTGGCATATAAAAAAAGCAATCCGAAAATGGGGAAAGCAATATAAAAATGGAGCGGATATATTGGACGCTGGTTCTGGGTTTGGTCAATATTCGTTTTATTTATCAAAGCAATCTAAAAAGAATAGAATTTTAGGTGTTGATGTTAAAACGGAACAGGTCGAAGATTGCAACAAGTTTTTTGGCCAGATAGGTAAATCCGAAAAAGTAAAATTTGAATTTGCAGATTTAACTAAATTTGAAAAAGAGAAGGAATTCGACCTGATATTGAGCGTTGATGTAATGGAACATATACTTGAAGATGTTGATGTTTTTAAAAACTTTTATCAGTCACTCAGAGATAATGGAATGGTTCTGATATCCACACCTTCAGATCAGGGTGGTTCAGATGTTCATGATGAGCACGAGCATTCTTTTATTGATGAACATGTACGCGAAGGTTATAGTGTTGGGGAGATTGAAGAAAAACTAAAAAGTGCAGGGTTTAGTAAAGTTGAAGCTGCATATTCTTATGGAACACCAGGTAAAATTTCATGGAAACTTTCAATGAAAATACCGATTTTAATGTTAAATATGAGCAAATTGTTTTTCATTATTTTACCTTTTTATTATATGATTACTTATCCTATTTCGTTTATTTTAAATTACCTTGATGTTAACATGAAGCATAAAACCGGAACGGGATTAATTGTTAAAGCATACAAATAACAAATCTTTAAATTTAAGGTAGTATAATTTTAGAAAAATGAACTTTCCCTTATATATATCCAGAAGATATTTAATTGCAAAAAAATCAAAAAATGCAATCAATATAATTTCTATAATTTCAATTGTGGGAGTGACTGTTGGTACAGCAGCATTGATTGTTGTGTTGTCAGTTTTTAATGGTTTTGATGGAGTTATTAAGTCAATGTATAATTCATTCGATCCCGACTTAAAACTTACTCCTGCGTCTGGTAAAGTTTTTTCTGTAAATGACGAACGACTACAAAAAATAAGGGAACATGAAGCAGTATATGATATAGCTGAATCTCTGGAAGACAATGCTCTGTTAAGATATGATGATCAACAGTATCCGGCAATAGTTAAAGGTGTTAGCGACAATTTTGTTGATATATCAGGAGTAGATTCTATGCTGGTAGTTGGCGAATTTATTTTAAAGCACAAGAACAACCCATATGCAATAGTTGGACAAGGGGTTGCACATTTTCTTTCTTTAAATATTAATTACATCGATCCTTTGGTTATATACGTTTTAAAACGAGATGCTAAGGTCTCAATGAATCCTGAACAAATATTAAATAAAAATTATATTTTTCCTTCAGCAGTTTTTGGTATTCAACAAGAATTTGATACAAAATACGTGCTTGTTCCATTGGACTTTGCAAAAGACCTATTTGATTATCAAAACGAATTGAGTGCACTGGAGATTAAGCTAAAACCTGGATTTAATCTTAAAAAGGTTCAAAGTGAAATAATGGAAATAGCGGGAGCCGATTATCAGGTTCAAAACCGTTATCAGCAACACGAAACTTTTTATAAAATAATGAAATCAGAAAAGTTTTATATTTTTTTGATTCTAACATTCATCCTTATTGTAGCATCCTTTAATATTATAGGCTCCTTAACAATGCTTATTATTGAAAAGAAAGAAGACATTGCTACGTTTAGAAGTCTTGGAGCAGATTTAAAAACAATAAGAAATATTTTCTTTACCGAAGGATGGTTAATTACAATTGTAGGAGCAATATCCGGATTAATTTTAGGAGGTTTTATTTGTTGGCTGCAAATTAAATTTGGATTTGTTCGTCTGCAAGGTGCCGGATCATTTATTATTGATGCTTATCCGGTTAAATTGATCTGGACTGATTTTATATTAATACTTATAACGGTTACATTCATAGGTTATTTGGCGGCATGGTATCCTGTGCGCCATATAACAAAACGATTTGTTATACAGAGTGTTAGCTAATCTTTTCGTTAAGTTCTTGTTTAATACAAATTCATAAGTTATTAACAATTAGGGTGTTTTCCTTTTTCAAATTATTATTTAAATGTTAATAAAAAAACAGGGCTAAGTACAGTGTTATTAATATTTTTGAAACAAAAACCCTGTTCAGACCGTAAAAAATTATTAACATTGCATGTATTTTATTAACAATTGGCCAAAAATCTTAACTCGTGTTAAAAAATATGAGACATTTTACATTATTATTCCTGACCGCATTTATTACGTTCGCGACAATAAATGAGGGTAATTCTCAAAATAGATATTGGGTAAATGGAACAGGATCCTGGGACGAAACAAATCATTGGTCTGAAACTTCTGGCGGTAAGCCGGGGGCATCAGTTCCTACTGAAAATGACAACGTAATTTTCGATAATCATTCATTTTTGAATAACAACTCGGTTGTGCAAATCAAAAAACAGGCTTCTTGTAAGGATTTTAGATGGGAAGTTGAAAAACCTGGGAATACAATAGAAAGCAGCTCTTTCCTTTTTAAAAGTGTAACAAGTGCAGAAATTAATATTTACGGATCTGCAACAATAAATAACAATTTAAAAAATGAATATTATGGTGACATTGTTTTTAAAGGAAACAATGAATCATTTGTAAATATAAATTCAGAACTTAATAGTAATCTGATTTTTAACAACGAAAATGGAAATTGGCAATTTGATTCTGAGCTAAAAACTTCAGGAGACATAAAGTTGATTTCCGGGGAATTGGATTTAAATGATATTAATGTTGAATGTAACACATTCATTGGTAGCGGAACAGAAAAGCGTTCTGTTGATCTCGGAAACTCGATAATTACAGCTAATAAATGGGATTTTGAAAACACAGAAAACCTTAATTATATAGGTGAGGATTTTTTGATATCTCTTAAAACGGATAATTTAAAAACAAATTTACTTGCCGGAGATCTTCCTGTTAATGTTGAAAAAGCAGGATCAAAAGCACCATTTATTGTTTATCCTTTTGTTCTTACAGAACCTTTATGTTATGGAGGAAGTGACGGAACTTTCACCATGTCAGTAGAAGGAGGAACAACGGATTATACGTATTCATTAAAAAACAACAGGACATTAATAACACTTACTAAGGTAACTTCTGATACAATCTGGACTTTTATCGGACTAACTGCTGATGAATATTATGCTGAAGTAAGACATTCAGGAGGAGGCGTTTTTGGAGATACTTATACTATAGGTGAACCTGGAGAATTAAAAGCATTAGCGCCAACTGTCACTAACCCTCTTTTATGTTATGATGGAAGTGACGGAGAAATTACAGCAAATCCTGATGGAGGAACAGGACCATATTCTTTTCAATGGTATGAATATGTTGGTCCTTTGCCAACTGATTTTGTTGTTATCCCAGGTCCTCAGGGAACAAACCAAGCCTTAAGTAATATTCCTCAAGGAATTTATAGAGTTGTAATAAACGATGCAAACGATTGTGGTATTCTTGGAAATGTTTTTGTTGATTTTCCTTTTATAAAACCACCAAGAACTGATCTTGAAATACCTCCACAAGTTAACTTTGATAGTTATGGTTTCACAGAGGAGTGTAGTGGAGCATCAGATGGAACAATTGATATTTCAGCTTCGGGAGGTACAGGAGATATGGACTATTATCTGTTTGGACAAACAGATGGATTAAATTATCCTGTAACAGTTCCTGTTCTTTACGATGAGGATGGATCATTTACAGGATTGTCTGCTCAGGTATATGAAACTTATGCAGTTGATGCAAATGGTTGTGAATTACAGGGAAATGATATAACAATAACAAATTATCCGGCTCCAACTGTGGATGCTGGTAGCAGCGAAGAAACCTGTGAAGAGGTGCCATTTGATTTAGCAACTGCTACAATTCCGGCTTCGGCAAACAATGAAAGTGGCTTATCGTGGGATGATGGAGGAGCTCCAGGAGACTTTGATAATGCAACAATTATAGACCCAATCTATACACCTGCTGTAGGGCAAACAGGCCCGGTTACATTAACCTTAACAGCTTTTGGAAACGGAAGTTGTGCCAGTGTTAATGACAATATGATATTAACAATAAAAGCAAATTCTATCGCACCAACATCAGCAACTGTAGATAATAATAATTTCTGTCCAGGTGCTTTTGCAAATATTACATTATCATATGTAGGCGGAAGTTTAGGAACTGGAGCTACAGCAGAGTGGTATTCAGATGCAGCCTTTACACTCCCGGTAGGATCAGGTCAGGATTTAACTATTGCTGCACCAGCAACAACTACAACGTATTATGTTCGGTTTGAGGGAGATTGTAATAATACAACAGCAGTATCTATAATTGTTACAATAAAAACAGAATCAACCGATCCAACAGGAATAAATTCAAGTAATGCCAACTTCTGTCCTGGTAATTCAACTGATTTAACAGTTCAGGGAGGATCTCTTGGAACAGGAGCAACATGGGAATGGTATAGTGGAAGTTGTGGAGGAACACCGGTAGGAACAGGGGGTGGAATTACTGTTTCTCCTGCGGTCTCAACAACATATTATGTTCGTGCAGAAGGTGATTGTAATACAACTTCATGTGCAAACACAACGGTTACAGTAAAAGTTGCGTCTGTTGCACCAACATCGGCAACAGCAAATCGTGACAATTATTGCCCTGGTGATTTTGTAAATGTCATGTTAAGGCATTTTGATGGAACTTTAGGAACAGGAGCTACAGCAGAATGGTATTCTGATGCAACATTTACTACGAATGTAGGATCTGGTCAAAATTTGGTAATTGCTGCCCCTATTGTAACAACAACTTATTATGTTCGATTCGAAGGTGATTGTAATAATACTACTGCAGCTTCTGTAACAGTAACGGTTAAGACAGAATCAATCGATCCAACAGGAATAAATACTGATAATAATAATTTTTGTCCAGGCGAATCCGCCAACTTATCAGTTCAGGGTGGTTCACTTGGAACTGCAGCAACATGGGAATGGTATACGGGAAGCTGTGGTGGAGCATCTGTTGGAACAGGGTCAACCTTAAATGTTTCACCTATAGTAACTACAACTTATTATGTTCGTGCAGAAGGAGATTGTAATACAACCGCATGCGCAAGTATAACATTAACAGTAAATACAGAATCAACCGATCCTACAGGAATTAATACCGATAACGATGATTTCTGTCCAGGTGGAACAGCAAATTTAACAGTTCAAGGAGGTTCATTAGGATTGGGAGCAACTTGGGAATGGTATAGTGGAACTTGCGGAGGTACACCAGAAGGAACTGGTGCTGGAATTAGTGTTTCGCCAACAGTAACTACAACATATTTTGTGCGAGCTGAAGGAACATGTAACACAACAGCTTGCGCAAGTGTAATTATAACAGTAAAAACTGAATCAGTAGCACCAACATCAGCAACTGTAGATAATAATAATTTCTGTCCAGGAACTTTTGCAAATATCACATTATCATATGTAGGTGGAAGTTTAGGAACTGGAGCTACAGCAGAGTGGTATTCAGATGCAGCCTTTACACTCCCGGTAGGATCAGGTCAGGATTTAACTATAGCTGCACCAGCAACGACTACAACTTATTATGTTCGATTTGAAGGAGATTGTAATAATACAACTGAAGCTTCTATTATAGTGACAATAAAAACTGAATCAACTGATCCAACAGGAATAAATTCAGATAATGCTAATTTCTGCCCTGGTAGTTCAGCTAATTTAACCGTTCAGGGAGGTTCACTTGGAACAGGAGCGACCTGGGAATGGTATAGTGGAAATTGCGGAGCTCCAGGCACGCCTGTAGGAACAGGATCTTCAATAAACGTATCGCCGGCAGTAACAACAACTTATTATGTGCGTGCAGAAGGTGATTGTAACACAACAGCTTGTGCTAACTTAACAATAACTGTTAAAACAGAATCTACAGCACCAACAGGTGCAACAGTAGATAATAATAATTTTTGTCCAGGAGCTTTTGCTAATATTACATTATCATATGTTGGAGGAGCCTTAGGAACCGGAGCTACAGCAGAGTGGTATTCAGATGCAGCCTTAACAACTAATGTAGGTTCAGGTCAGGATTTAACTATTGCTGCACCTGCAACAACAACAACATATTATGTTCGATTCGAAGGTGATTGTAACAATACAGCGGCAACTTCTGTAACAGTAATTATTAAAACTCAATCAGTAGCACCAACTGGTGCATCTGTTGATAATACAGACTTTTGTGATGGTGTTTTTGCCAATATCACGCTTTCATATACAGGAGTATCTTTAGGAACGGGAGCTACAGCAGAGTGGTATTCTGATGCGGGATTTGCAACTAACGTAGGCTCTGGTCAGGATTTAACAATACCAGCACCTGCAGTAACAACAACTTATTATGTTCGTTTTGAGGGTGATTGTAACAATACAGCAGCGGCAAGTGTTTTGGTTACTATATTCCAGAATCCTGTGGTAGATATCCTGCCTGCTGAACCAGTTGTAACTTGTACAAATGTTGATTTACCGCTTGACGGGAATACTACAGGAGGAACTTTACCATTTGCTTCTGAGGTGTGGACCGGAGCAGATTTAACACCTTTAAGCGATCCGTTTATTGAAGAACCAACATTTAATACTTCTACTCCTGGTGCTTATAGTTTTACTTATACTGTAATTGATGCAAATGGATGTACCGATAATGATAATGTAACAATAACAGTTAACCAATCGGCATATGCTTATGCTGGTGCAGATACCTTAATTTGTTATGACACCGATTATGATGTTCCTGATGCAGATACGTTAAATTGTGCAGGCGTAAACTGGACTACCGACGGAGGAGATGGTGATTACAAAGGCACCAATACCTTGATAGATCCAACGTATACACCGGGCCCTGGTGATTTAATTAACGGATATGTTAAACTGGTTTTATCAGCAACAGGACTTGCACCGTGTGGAAATACTACGGATACTATTTTAGTAACTTATTTACCAGAATTAGTTGTGTCTGTTGGAAAACCAACGCCATTTTTAATTGATGCAACAACAGCTGGTTCACGTACTCATATTGACGTATATACTAAGATTAAGAACCACTTATATACAAAAACAATAGCTGTTTCTCTTGTGGCACCAGACAATTCAGTTGTTGAATTGAAACCAGCTTGTGCTGCAGTATTTGGACCATCTTGGGAAGATAGTGCAACTTATAAGTTTTACAATGATGCTGAGGATACATCGGCAGTTGTTGTTATTGACGAATGCGATGCAGCATCTGGAAGATATGAATTTTCAGGAGACTGGAAAACGGATCTGGAAGGATTGGATCCTGCTAATGGAGCCTGGAGAGTTCGAATAACTGATACATGGGGATGGGGTTCTCCTGGAATTTTAGAAGAAGCAACTATAACTTTTTCTGATTATAACGATATAAGTTTGGTTTATGAATCTGTATTATATGCTGATTCATCGATTAATCTGGCTATTAATGAAAAAGTAGGTGCAGGACCAGATGCTATTACAGACTTTGCCTTACCAATTACAGGATTAACAACATCTTGTTTTGGTTTTTGTGATGCAACAGCAATTGCAACAGCAACAGGAGGACAAGGTAATTATACGTATGAGTGGAGTACAACTGCAGATTTCAATCCAATAAATATATTTGAAACTAATGATACAGTAGATTTATGTGCAGGTAAATATTATGTTAGAGTAACAGATGGACATTTATGCTCAGATATTGATTCTGTTGTAGTTAGTGAACCATCTGAAATAGTAATTACGAATAGTAATATTAAGGATGTTTCATGTAACGGAGAAACTACAGGTGAAATCATGCTTGAATTTGCTGGTGGATCAGATAATTTAAAATATACTTTAGATAGTATTGTGTGGTATAATAGTGGAGAAACAAGTATAAACATGGCTCCAAATACATATAGAGTAGCTATTAGAGATATGTTTTTAGGTTGTGAAAAAGACACCACAGTAACAATAGATGAACCAGATCCAATAGATCCTAATTTTGCTGTAACACCAATCACATGTTTTGGATTTACCGATGGGGAAATTACTTCAACTCCAACAAACGGTGCTTCACCATACGATTTTTCTTGGAGTACAGGAGATACGGATTTAGGTGTAAATTCTTCTACAATATCTTCTTTAGATGCTGGAGCATATACCGTTACTATAACAGATGCAAACCTTTGTGAGTTAATAGCTGACACTACAGTTGGTACGGCACCGGATGCATTGGATATTATTGGATACCCCAGAAATAAACGTTGTGTTGCCTGTGATTCAAGGAGTCTATTAAATTCAATGGGTAGAATAATTGTGGATATTGTGGGAGGAACAGAACCATTCAATTATACTTGGACAGGTCCTGCCGGATTTACTCCAGTTAATAACGATACTATTTTGTATCTTGAACCCGGACCGTATAATTTAACCGTAACAGATGCAGGAACATGTACGAGAACATTCAGTGCAACATTAACTGAAGATAATACTTCTGATATTGTATCATACGATGTTGAATTTAAAGATGAATCTGTTTGTTGGAATGATAGTGTAGAGATAAAATCAACATTTTTTGGTCCGGCAGATACATTGTTTTTACAGATTTTTAATGAAGAAACAAAAACAGCAACTAAAAGATATAAACAAGTTCTTGGTAGTAGTAGTCCATACACGGCCTTACAGGATATTGATGGAACATCAACATTCCAGATAATACGAATTATGAATGACTACTGTAAAGCTGATTTTGCAGATGATGTGACAGTAGAATATTTCCGTGATTTTGAATTGGATATAATTGATGGAATTGATAATAATCCTACGGATGATACCATTTATCTTAAAGGTTCAACTTCAGGAGAGTTATCTGCCTACATTGTTGATGATTATGAATCCGAAATTTCATTCGCGTGGACACCCGGAGAGTCTTTATCTATACCAAGTGCTCAAACTACAGTAGTATCTCCGGATTCGTCAGGTTGGTATCAGGTTGTTGCAATATCAGATGATGATTGTGTTGATACTTCAAGAATTTATCTGGAATTTATTCCTGCTATTACACCAAACAACGTATTCTCTCCGAATGATGATGGTATAAATGATTACTGGAAGATAAGGTTTATAGGGAAATTCAAAAATAATATAGTTACAGTTTATAATCGTTGGGGTATAAAAGTTTTTGAACAAAAAGGATATGATAATGATGACGAATCAAGAGCTTGGAAAGGAAAAGCTAAAAATGGCAAGGATCTTGCCAGTGGAACTTATTATTATGTCATAGTACTAAATGAAGAAGGGTTCAAACCAATTACTGGATCTATAACAATAATCAGATAGCATGAAAAGATTGAGATTTATTATATATATTGTTTTATTACTGGTGTTTATTAAGCCTACAAAAGCACAGCAGGCGCCTTTTTATACGCAATATATGTATAATGACTATTTAGTTAATCCTGCTGTAGCTGGTACGTACAATTATTTTCAGTTCAGGGCAAATGCAAGAATACAGTGGATTGGAATGGATGGACCACGTACAATGAGTATTGCAGGTTATGGCCCGGTTAAATCAAAAGACATGGGATACGGTGGTTATCTTTATAATGATGTAACTGGTCCTGAAAGCTGGATGACATTAGGGGGGTCATATGCTTACAATATTGCCATTAATGATGCATTAAGAATTTCAGGAGGTTTATCTATTGGTATAATGCAGTATAAATTAGACGGCACTGTTTTGGATTTTGATGATGAAGTTTATGATCCGGTTATAAGTAATAGTGTCACATCTAGAATAATACCGGATGCAAATGTGGGGTTTTTATTATATGAAACACGATTTTATGTAGGGATTTCTGCTCATAACCTGTTTGGCAATAGATATACTAAAGAGGAGGCCGATTCGTCATCAGGGATTAGTCGTTTAACACAACATATATATTTATCTGGAGGATATAATATTCAGTTGAATAGAGATTTTTCTGTACTTCCATCTGCATTAATAAAATACGCTTCTCCAGGACAATTACAAGTAGATATAAATGCTAAAGTTACATATCAGAGAATTGTTTGGGGTGCATTAACGTATCGGTTTGGTAGCTCCGGGTATTTTACTAGTGACGCAATAGCCATTATGGGAGGTTATAATCATGAAAATAAATTTTATGTAGGTCTTGCATATGATTTAACTGTTTCTGATTTACGTAGATACTCAAGCGGAACTATTGAAGTAATGATCGGATATAGATTTAATTCAATAAGATAAAATTGAAAATAAAATTACAAAACCGGCATTACAAGCCGGTTTTTTTATAAACATTTATTGAAATGAAAAAAACATTAATACTTCTAATTGTATTTTCTTTATTTAGTTGTAAAAATAATAAGGAAACTCCGGATTATGTTATTCCCTTTGATGATATGGTTGATATTATTGTTGAAATTCATATTACTGATGGTTTATTAACATCTAATAAAATAAGAAAACAACTTGCAATACAAGACTCAACTAATTTTTATAATACTATTTTTGAAAATCATAATTATACTAGGGAAGATTTCGATACTTCATTATATTATTACAGTAAAAACATTAATCAATACGATTTAATATATGATGAAGTTTTAAATAAATTAAGTGAAATACAATCTAATATTATCGTGAAAAGAGAAGAGGAAATAGACAGGGAAATAGTAAGGGAGTAAGATTAAATGAGGAGAATAGCAGCTAATTATATTTTTACTGGTGAGGGTTCTGTTCTTAAAAATGGAATTGTTGAGGTTGATGATACCGGAAGAATAATAAAAGTTGTTGATACAAAGGGTGAGTTGAAAGAGTCACACAAGCTTGAATTTTACAATGGAGTTATTACACCCGGATTTATTAATACACACTGTCATTTAGAATTGTCCGAACTAAAAGATAAAATTCCGCAGGGAAAAGGACTTCCAGCATTTATTAAAGAGATATTTGAATATAAGAATCAGAAAAAGGTTGAAAATACGGATAGAGCAATTGAGTTGCAAAATACGTTAATGAGAAATGCTGGAATTGCTGTTGTGGCTGATATTTCTAATACAAATGCAAGTATTAATGTAAAAATAGAAAGCAAAATTTTTTATCATACTTTTTGCGAAGTTGCTGGCACAACAAGTAAGGCAGATAAAATCTTTAATAATTATCGAAAACTTTATAGTGAGTTTAAGAATCAATATTTGAGTGCCTCAATTGTGCCTCACGCATCGTATTCTGTGTCTCCGGAACTATTTGAAAAAATTTCTGATTTTGCCGAAAAAGAAAAATCTGTTTTATCAATTCATAATCAGGAAACTGAATCCGAGAATCAAATGTTTTTAAATAAAACAGGTGCTCTTGTTGAATCACTTAAAGTATTGGGAGTTGATTTAAGTAATCACAAACCTGTTGGGAAAAATTCGCTGGAATCAATTACAAAATTACTGCCTCGAAATAATAACATTATTTTTGTTCATAATACATATTCTGAATATGATGATGTTAAAAAGGCTTCTGAGTATTTTTTATATTCTTATTGGTGCTTGTGCCCGCTTTCTAATTTATATATTGAAAATAAATTACCAGACCTTAATATATTTAAAAATTTTACGAAAAGAATTACTCTCGGAACAGATAGTCTTGCGTCAAATACAACCTTGTCAATTCTCGATGAAATGAAAGTGATTGAAAAGAATAGTGATATTTCTTTTGGTGAATTATTAAAGTGGGCTACTTTGAATGGCGCAAAAGCCTTAAAGCTGGATAGTAAATTTGGAAGTATTAAAGAGGGGAAAACTCCTGGATTAAATCTTATTTCAGATTTTGATTTTGAGAATATGAAATTAACAGAAAAAAGTAAAGTTAGAGTTCTTGTTTAATTTGCACCGCCTTTTTTCAAATATTCTACAGCTTCTTTATCGTATTTTAAAATATGTTCATTAAACCAGTCCTCAAGAAAATAATATATTTCAACACACAAATCAGGCTTCTTTGCTTCAACATCTTTCTGAAACTGAATAATTCTGTCAATAAATAAATTGTGAGATGTTTTATGCTGATCAAGATTTGGATACTTACAGTCTTTAAAATAGATTTCTTCTTTAATAAAATAATGATCAATAAGGTAAGCTATCTGGAAAAAAATATTTGAAACATGTTCTTTACAAGAATTATTATTATTAATAATTTTTAGTTCATTAATAATATCAAGAAGTTTTTTATGCTGATCATCAATAATATTGACACCTACATTATATTCATCTTTCCATACTAAAGGTTCGCTGTTTATTTTATTTCCCATGATAAATATTATTAAATAATATTTTACAAATTTATTTTCAAATTCACGAAATAAAATGATAATTGTCATTAAATCAGCATAGTATTGGTTTTAAACACTTAAACAGATCTTTTTTATACTATTTAATTTAATTCTAAATCCTAAAAAACGATATCTTTAATAACTTTAAGAAATAAATAAATGCAAAAGAAGGAACCTAAAATATTGGTTTGTCCTTTAAACTGGGGTCTTGGTCATGCTACAAGAATTGTTCCTATTCTTGAACAATTAAATAAGCAAAAATTTGATGTTTGGATCGCGGCAAGTGGTGATTCTCTAATTTTTTTAAAAAAACAGTTTCCAGAATTAAATTACATTGATTTTCCAAATTATAAAGTAAAATATTCTGCATCAAATTCGCAGGTTTTTAGTTTTTTAATAGCAATCCCCAAAATTATTTTGGGCACATTAAAAGAACATTATCAGATAAAAAAAATTATAAAGGATAATAAATTCGACATTGTTATATCAGATAACAGATATGGTCTTTGGCATCGATCTGCACATACTATTTTTATTACACATCAGCTAAATATAAAACTTCCAAAAAGCCTAAGAGTTTTTGAGCCCACATTAAAAATAATTGTTTGGAGAGTAATAAATAAATTTAATGAATGCTGGGTTCCTGATGTAAAGGGAGAAAACAGTATTGCAGGAGAATTAGCCCAACCAAGTAGTAATTTAAAAAAACTTTATTTCATAGGTTTGTTGTCACGATATAAAAACCGAAAAAGGGAAAAATCGAAAGAAAAAGAAATCGATGTATTATTTATTTTATCAGGACCAGAACCACAAAGAACCATCTTTGAAGATTTAATTTGTAATCAAATAGGAAATAATAGGCAAAGCTTTGCTTTGGTAAGAGGAACAACAAAAAGAAGAACTCAAACATATTCCTTTCCCGTTTATGATCTTTTAGATTCTGAAGAACTACTGTCGTTAATAAACAAATCAGAAATTATTGTTTGCAGATCTGGTTACAGCTCAGTTATGGATTTAATAACATTAAATAAAAAAGCTATATTGATACCAACACCTGGACAAACAGAGCAAGAGTATCTGGCAGAATATTTAAAAAACAAAGGCACTTTTAATGCAGTAGATCAAAATGAGTTTAATTTAGAGAAAGTGATTCAAAATGTATATAACTCTTTTGATGAAGAGAAGTATAATAATGATGATTCGTTGAATGAAAGAATCATGCTTTTAAAAGAAAAATAAAATAACAGATGATATCACAAGGCCAGTAAACCATCCAATATAAATCTGATATTGTTTATGTGTTTCAAGTTTTAGTCTTGAATATCCAATAATTCCTGAAATGATAATAGCCCCAATAATAAAATATTCGAGGTTTATTTTTAGAATAAACGAGATTGCAATTAAAGCTCCTGTTAGTCCACCAACACCTGCCATGTGGGCACTTATTTTATATTTGAAAGATAGTAAAAACAGTGTAAACACATTTATAGCAGCTGCTAATATAAAACTAATAATTGTTTGAGGAGCACCTAATCGTTTAAGCAAATAATAACAGAAAAAATATAAAACGGAAGTAACAAAAAACGGAACTAACCTTTCTCTTTTGTTTTCCATTTGTACATTTTTAATAATTTTCTGAAAAATAAAAAACGGAACAAAAGTAAGAGGTAACACAAAAGTGCTTACAAAAACAATTAGTAAAATAATTTTTTTTGCCTGAAATGGCAAAAAATTGAGAATTGAACCTGAATTAAAAAGAATTAAAATTCCGATTGAAGGAAGTAATAAAGGGTGAAATAAAATAGATAAAATTTTTGCTGAACCTTTTCCCATTTTTACAATTCTTTTCTAAGTCTGGCTACAGGAATATTTAATTGTTCTCTGTATTTAGCAACGGTTCTGCGAGCAATTTTATATCCTTTTTCTTTTAATATTTCAGTTAATTTATCATCGGTTAAAGGCTTCTTTTTTTCTTCATTTTCAATGCATTCTTTCAAAATCGATTTTATTTCTCTGGTCGATACTTCTTCTCCCGATTCTGTTTGCAATCCTTCAGAAAAGAAATACTTAAGGGCATAAATTCCAAAATGAGTTTGAATATACTTGCTGTTTGCCACTCTTGAAATAGTTGAAATATCAAGTTCTGTTTTTTCCGCAATATCCTTCAAGATCATTGGTCTTAGCATCGATTCGTCTCCATCAATGAAATATTTATATTGATACTCAATAATAGCATTCATGGTTAACAGTAATGTGTTTTGCCTTTGTCTTATTGCATCTATAAACCATTTTGCCGAATCAAGTTTTTGCTTCATGAAAGTTATAGCCTCTCTATCACTTTTAGTTTTTTCAGCCTTGTTTTTATTCGAATAAGATTGAAGCATCTCCGTATAAGTATAACTTAGACGAAGTTCTGGAACATTTTTTGAATTCAAGGTTAATTGTAAATCTCCTTCTTTGTTTTCAAGCACGAAATCAGGAACTAATGTTTGAACAGATCTTGAAGAATCTGAAAATCCGCTTCCTGGTTTAGGGTTTAATTTTAGAATTTCGTTTATTGCAATTTTCAGCTCTTCTTCAGCAATATTTAAACGGGTAATAATTTTTTCGTAATGTTTTTTTGTAAATTCATTAAAGTAATACTTCAGAATTTTACGAGACAATTTTATTTCTGGTATTTCCTGATTTTTACAATCAATCTGAAGAAGTAAACATTCCTGCAAGCTTCTAGCCCCAACGCCAGTTGGCTCAAGATCCTGAACTGTTCGTAGTACTTCAAGTAGTTCATCCTCATCAGTTTCAATGTTTTGCGAAAAAGCTAGGTCATTTGCTATTGCTTCAAGCTTGCGTCTCACATAACCATCATCATCTAAATTGCCAATTAAATATAAAGCAAGAATTTCTTCTTTCTCAGATAAATCTCTTAATCCAATCTGATTTTGAAGATGCTCGTGAAATGATATTCCTGTAGAAAAAGGAATATCTTCTTTCTTATCATCTTTGGAATAATTATTTGCAGAAAGTTTATACGATGGAATATCTTCTTCATTGATATAATCATCAAGAGAAAATTCATCAGATTCATTATCCAGATTATCTTCAGTAATTTCCTCTTCGTCGTTAGCTAAATCTTCTTCGCTTACCCCTTCTTCGAGCACGGGATTCTCTTCAAGCTCCTTTTTAATTCTTTGTTCAAGCTGCATAGTTGGAATTTCCAACAGCTTAATCATCTGAATTTGCTGGGGAGAAAGCTTCTGTAATAACTTTTGTTGTAAACTTTGCTTTAACATTTCCTGTGCAAATAATTTGCTTAAATTTAATTAAAATTCTGCATTTTTAGGTGTTCTTGGGAATGGAATTACATCCCTAATATTCGACATTCCTGTAATAAATAAAATCAATCTTTCGAAACCAAGTCCAAATCCACTATGAGGCACTGTGCCAAATTTTCTGGTTTCAAGATACCACCACATATCTTTTTCAGGAATTCCCATTTCATTAATTCTTGATGATAGCTTGTCGTATATTTCTTCTCTTTGCGAACCTCCAATTATTTCTCCTATTCCTGGAAAGAGAACGTCCATTGCCCGAACTGTTTTGCCATCATCATTTTGTTTCATATAAAACGCCTTAATATCCCTCGGATAATCGCTCAGAATTACTGGCTTTTTATAATGTTTTTCAACTAAATAACGCTCATGTTCCGATTGTAAATCAATTCCCCATTCAACCGGAAATTGAAACTTGCCTTTTTTCGCTGGTTTTGAATTCTTAAGAACATCAATAGCTTCTGTATATGATAATCTAACGAAATCACTATCAACAATAAATTGAAGTTTTTCAATTAACGGCATTTCAGATCTTTCATTTTGAGGCTTCGATTTTTCGTCTTCCAAAAGCCTTTTTTCTAAGAAAGAAAGATCATCAATACAATTATCTAAGGCATATTTAACTAAGTACTTAAGCATCTCTTCTGCTAAGTCCATATTATCATTAATGTCATAAAAAGCCATTTCTGGTTCAATCATCCAAAATTCAGCTAAATGCCTTGGAGTATTAGAGTTTTCTGCTCTAAAGGTTGGTCCAAATGTGTACACATTTGATAATGCCATTGCACCTAATTCTGCTTCTAATTGACCTGATACGGTTAAATTTGTTTCTTTTCCAAAAAAGTCTTCAGCGTAATCTATTTTACCGTCTTCTGTTTTTGGTGGATTTTCAGGATCTAAAGTTGAAACACGGAACATTTCTCCAGCTCCTTCAGCATCCGATCCTGTTACAATAGGTGTATGTAAATAGTAGAAGTTTTTATCATTAAAGAACTTATGAATAGCAAATGCCATTGCATGACGAATTCTGAAAACAGCACCAAAAGTATTTGTGCGGAATCTTAAGTGAGCAATTTCTCGCAAAAATTCAAGTGTATGTCCTTTTTTCTGTAAAGGATATGTTTCTGGATTTGCTGTGCCATAAACTAAAATCTCTTTAGCTTGTATTTCAACATTTTGTCCTTGTCCCATTGATTTTACAAGAGTACCGTTTACACTAATACTTGCTCCTGTGGTAATATCTTTAACTTGATTTTCGTCGAAATTAGCTATATCAATTACAACCTGAATATTATTAATTGTTGATCCGTCATTTAATGCAACAAATGCAACTTGTTTATTCCCTCTTTTGGTTCTTACCCAACCTTTTGCATTTACTTGTTTGTCAGTTTCTTCTGATATGAGTAAATCCTTAATAAAACTTCTTTTTAATTCCATAATAATATTAAATGTGTTATTTCCACAAAAATAGTATTTTTCGTATGATAAAATACACTAATGCTTTCATATATTACCGAAAAAACTAGAAGTAAACTTGATTTTGTCCACATAAATTTGTATATTATAAAAAATTGAATTCTTAGCCAAAACTCTTTTTGACACAAGTTCGGGATGAGGCCGAATGAGCAATCTAACCATCATAATAAAAAGTAACTATGGAAAAATGGACCATCAATATCAATGTCTTCGAAAATAAGGAAAGTAACGATAAATTGAAACTTGTTATAAACGACATTGTTGATGAGTTTAATAAATTGATTCCTGCTGGTCCTCCATTGGGATATAAAAGAATGGAAATTGTTAATGATGAGGTTTCAGGACCTACTTTTTTCTGGCCATTGGGACGTGATTTTTATAAAATTGCTTTAAATGTTACAGATTTGAATTATAATCAAATAGCATTTCAGTTTTCTCAGGAACTTTGTAGGATATATTGTGACCCTAGAATGAGAAGTTGGTTTATATTGCTATTAAGTCATGTATCTGCATTGTATACTCTTGATTTTTTAGGCCATAAGTGGGAAGTTAAACCACCAAATAAAGAACTTAAAGATTATTGGTATAATTTCGATTCGTACAAAAGCAATCTGTTAGGAGCGGCCTTTAGTAAAGTAGATATTGTAAAATATCAGGTTGCTAATGAATGGGTGCAATATCAAGTTAATAAATTGAGAAAGGATGATAAGATTAATCGTGGAAAATTATTGATAATTGCTTATGAGTTGTTGCCTTTGTTTAAAGATCATCCTGAAAGTTGGCAAATGATGCCATATGTTGGTAAATGTTCTGTTCCTCCACCTCCTGAAAATCCTGAGGAGATTGTAAGCGACAGAAGTACTTTACCTGATTTTGATAAATTACATAAAGAAATACCCGAAAACCTGGAGGAATTTGTTAATAGGTTTTATGAGAAAACAGGTGCTAGAGAGTTGATTTGATTCTTAATTTTGATTGCTGCTATTGACCCTTTTTAATAACTTTAAAATTGTAAGTTATGGAAGATAAATTAATAACAATTGCAGTTCATAATTATGCAAGAGCAGAAGTTTTAAGAACCAGACTGGAATCCGAAGGAGTTGAGTGTTATTTAAAAAATATAAACTTGATTCATTCGGTTATTTCCGGAGGAGTTAAGGTTCGAGTTAACTCACGAGACCTCGAAAAAGCCCTTAGAATTGTCGAAAAAGTAAGTGAGCAGTTCAGAGACGATTATCAAGATGAAGCCAATGTTTCTTCCCAAAATGTTCAGCGCATATTAGTTCCCGTTGATTTTAGCGATTATTCTGTAAATGCATGCCGTTATGCAATAGGTCTGGCCGAAAAACTTAATGCAGAGATT
>DAOUTQ010000140.1 GCA_030668615.1 Bacteroidales bacterium
CTATAATTCAATATTTTGCTTTTTAAAGAATCCTGAGGAGGTTTTTCAATTAAAATGATTCCAGTATATGCCTGACCATCTTTAGCATACATATGGCCAATAAAGTTATTTGGAACATTAACTTGAAACCTGCAACAACTATTAAAATAGTCGCTTGTTCCCCTTGTGGGTAAAACCCAATCCGGTATTAATTCTTTTACAGAGTATTCGTTAAAATTATTCGGACATTTCTCGAAAATTTCAAAGCTGGGATTAGGAACCAGGTTTTGGGATTTAACCATGCAAATGAAAAAGAAAAAACAACTAAAAACAGTAAATAAGTATTTCATATTTTTAGTATTTAAGAAAAAAAATTATCCCTTTTTAAAGATAAACGGTATTTTATTATTATAAAATTCTTTTAATATTTTAAAACCCCAACTTGGGTGCTTTTCTCCAAAGAATCTGAATTCCAACGCAAGCCCTTATATCTATTGGATCTTCCGGATTTATATTTTCTGGTAAAATGGTTGTTTCAATTATCATCGAAATAGTATTATCGATAGTAAAACCAATTGATTCCATATAATCATCTTCAGCATTATCATAAAAAACCTCTTTGGTTTTGCTATTTATTAATCTATAATGAACAGGGTAATATTCGGTTTCAGTACAAACACTCATTTTATAATCCTTTTTACCATACAAGATTACTTGATATTGGTAACTTTTGTTAATCTCCAGCAGAGCACTTCTGGCTTGTCCAAATTGGTTAAAATCGTAAGAGTCTGCTATTCGACAATTTTTATGAAGATAATACTTCTGACAACCTTGAGATAAAGCGATTGAAGAAAACATTATAAAAAGTATATTAATCGCTATAAGTAATTTAATGTTTTTTGAAATCTTCATAATTAACTATCTATTTAATTAATTCTCACAATTGATTTCCTTAATTCAATAATTCTGGATTTTACAGATTCATAATCAGTCATATCATAAATAACTTCATTTCCACCTTTAAAAACCAATTGATTCTGTTCATTTTTTTGAACATTTATATCACCATCTACTTTACATTTATCCATAAAATATTTAATTGAATCAAGCTGCTCAATTGTTGATATTATATCAGGATCTTCTTTATATTGTAATAAAAAATCGTAAAGATTAGTTATTACAATATTTTGTTCCATAATCTTGTCTGTTATAATCTTAGAGTCATCGTAATTAATGTTATTAACCGCCAGGTAAAGCGATTCAACAATAGATCCAGTATAAATCAGAACTAAGGTTTTATTTCTATTAGTATATTCTAATTCATCCTTTATTTCATTAATTGATTCTTTAATAATTGAATAAAGAGTATCTTTATTATTGATATTGGTTTCAATATTGAAAAATAAATCAGGGTTTTGAAGACCGCTTAATTCCAAATCTTTACTCATTTTTATAATTGTCTTAAAGTATTCAATAGCCAAAAGGTTATCCTCATTCAGTACTAAATAAGCCATATCTGCAATATAAACTCCAATATTAAGCGCAATGGATTTTGAATCGTAAACCTGATCGGCAGAACTTAATGAGTTAACTAAATTTAAATTTAGATCAAACTCATCAATAAAGATCTCATTAAAAATCTCATCAGGGTCTGGTACCGAATAAATCATTGCTATAATTGAATCAGAAATTATTTCAGAATCTTCTGAGCCTGATTGTATTTCATCATGCTCTTTCCTATTATTGTGGGTACACATCGAAAAAATCAAAACTGCAAGTAACAGTATCAAAATTTTAAACAATTGTTGTTGTAAATTTCTATTTTTCATCAGATTTTCTTTATTGATATCACTTTATTATATATGTAATCATTAGTAAAAAATCTATATTGTAAAATTAAGATTTAAATTTATTTACTATTATAAACTTTATTTTTTTCCCTATTGTTAAAAATACATTTTGTAACAATGCAATATACAAAATCAAATTCATTAGCCAAATAATTAATATATTGAAAATGAAAGTACTAACAGAATACTTTGAAATATATTTTTCGGGAGCAAAATATTGAGTTCTCCCATTTTTCAATATTGGCTTTGTGTAAATTGGTGAATTTGATCTTATTAGTGTATTATTAACTTCAGTAATAATATCTCCTTCATATTTTTCCGATAAAAAACGAATTAGTTCTTTGTTATAGAATTTTTGCCTCATTGTTAAATAATCTGAACCAATTTCCTGAATTTTTTTATCTTTATTATTTAGTAAATAATTATAGTTTTCCTGTAAATTGTTTTTTAAATTTCTAAGAGCTGATTTAGAAGTTTTAATATTTTTCAACAAGGAATCAGACTCGTTTTGTAAAGTAATTGGAGGACATTCAGCCAATTGATCGTACACTTTTATTGTATTTTGATATAACTGCACATTTTGTATTAAAGTGCTTTCATCATTATCTTTAACGGCAACTTCTAATTCTTCTAATATATTTTCTAATTCAGGTATTAAAAAGACTATAAAATATTTTGAATCATTAATTTCTCTGTCCAAATTATAAAAACTTTTTGCCAATTTGTTATTTTTAAACTGATTAACAGTTATTCCTTCAAAAGCCCACCTTGTAACCATTAAATCTGCTATAACAGGTGTTGCTATATGGGCTTTATATCCTTTATTAATTTTATGATATTCTATAATCATTCCCCCAAGTAATATTTGAGGAATTACAATTAAAGGAATCGATATATAAATTGCAATAGCAGATTTTAGCGATGAAGATAAATTTAAGCCCAACAAATTACCAAAACAAAAAACACTAAAAAGCATTAACCAGAAATCAGAAAAAACAAGCCTGATCTCTAAAATACTATTTCCCACAAGAATATAAAGAAATGTTTGTAAAGCAGAAATAGAAATTAAATATATAACCTTTGAGTTGATGTATGCAAACCTGCTAAGACCAAGGAATTTTTCACGCATAAGCTGAATTTTATCTCCAATAATCTCCTCGGCACTAACAGTAAGACCCAAAAATAATGCAACTATAACACTCATAAAAATATAGGCAGGAATGTTGTCGTTCAAATAATAAGAATATTGGTCAGGATTATCTGGCGTACCGGGTATATATTTTGAAAAATAACTTAGTATTAAAGCAAGTAATGGTGCTTCACCAATTATTAACAAAACATATTGAAGATTTCTCCACTTTGAATAAACATTTCTTTTTAAATATGTTTTAAATTGAGGCAATCTTTTTACAGATTTTGTGTAAGTATTATGAAGCTCGTAAACTTCATCTTCTGTGGTTTTTTCGGGAATTAAATTTAATAATTGGCTTTTGTAAAAGAGATGCCATTCTTCTGGTTTAACAACTCTCTCTATTTCGTTGTGTGCGTTTATTTTAGTCTCTTCAATTATCTCAAATACTTGACCTGCATCAACATATCCACATGTTGGGCATTTAGTTGCCAAAGGGTTTATTAATTGTTTATTCGTTTTAAAATATGAAATAGCATCGGCAGGATTTCCAAAGTAAATCGGTATACCTCCTTTATCAAGTATCAGAATTTGGTCTAACATTGTAAAAATTTCTGATGATGGCTGATGCAAAGTTGTAACAACCAATTTCCCTCTATAACTTTGTTCTTTTAATGATCTGATAATATTTAAAGATTCTGTATAAGATAATCCTGAAGTTGGTTCATCTAAGATTAAAATCTGGGGATCACGCAATAATTCCAATCCCACATTCATTCTCTTTCTCTGTCCACCGCTAATATTCTTGTTTAATCCAGAACCGATTATTCTATTTTTGATTGGAAATATTCCAATTTCTTCAAGCAGATCATTAATTTTGTGTTGTCTTTCTGTTTCAGATAAACCACTGGTACTAAGTTCTGAATAGAATTTAATATTTTCATTTACAGTTAGATTTTCTATAAAATAATCATCTTGAGGAACAAAACCAATAATCTTGTTAATTGAATCATTCTTATATACCGTTTCATTATTTATTAATACTTGCCCTGTTTGGGGTTCAATTAATCCGGAAATTATCTTTAATAAAGTTGATTTTCCCGTTCCGCTAGCTCCCAATATTCCAATTAAATTACCTCCTTGTGTATGAAAATCAATAACCCCTACGCCTTGATCTGAATTTTTATATCTAAATAATATATTGTTAACCTGAAGATTAATAGGCTCAATTTTTTCTTTATGATTAGATATGAAACTAATATCGGAATAGTTGATGTTTTGAATTTTTGCCCCATGAATAGTAGCTCCGGCATAAAAAACATAAATTTCATTTTCTAAAATAGGCTCTCCATTTAATAATAGAGTATCCTTTCCAATATATTTAAAAACGAATACCTGAAGAGACCTAAAATAAAAGAAAACTACTTTTCCCGATAAATTTTCTAAAAATTTGGTGTTATGTTTATTTGTTAACTCAGAGTTTGACGAAATTTCATAAATACAATCCTTATCACTTATAGTATTAACAAAATTGTCAAAGAATAAATCATAATTTTCAATTTCAATATTGTCAAATCCAAGAATAGAAGCAATCGTTGTTATAACATCTTTTTGGCTTTGAGAATAATCTTTCTGAAGTTTAAATAATTTAAAAAGTAATATAAACAATCTGGTTTTTTCATTTACCGACAGCTCTAATTTTAGCTCATAACATAGCTTCAATAATTTAACTGAAATTTTTGAATTATATTTTTCTGATGATTTTAATCTAATCTGCTTCAAATAAAAATTATAAATTTCAACATATTGGTCAACATTATATTTAACAATATCATGAATATAATCCAAAATTAAATTGGAATGTAATTGTTGTTCAGAAGTTATGTTGAAACTTTGAAGAAATGATAAAAGTCTGATAACCTTTTTTAATCCTTTTTCATTCATAAAATTCAATTCAATATTTTTTCTCTTAATTTATTATATGATGTAAGATTATACTTGATTCTTCTTCAAAATGTCGCATATAATGTGTCGCTTTAAAGTTTAGAATGGTTAATGCCGTTATATATTCAATCCATATTTGTTTTTAACAAATATGATATTTTGAATAATAAACGGTATTAATAATTCATATTGTTCTAAAACCTAAATTACGAATAAATAATAAAATATCAAACAAACATGAATCTAACTTATTGATTATAAACTGTAGTTTCATTAACTGATTACGAGTGTCTGCGGAGTTTAACATAAAGATTGATTCTCAATAAATGCCATATTCATTAAGGTTAATATGCGGATATTCAATTAATTAATTGATTTATATATAGAATTTTAGTAACTTACTTTTTAATAGAAAATTAATTTGAAATAATATGATACGTAAACATACTCAAAGCATTTTAATTGTTGATGATGATTCGTACTCAAGAGAATCGGCCGAAGCTTTATTAATGAAAGAAGGATATAATCTAATCTTTGCTGAAAATGGATTAAAAGCTATAGAATTAAGTAAAATACATGAACCGGATTTAATATTATTAGATATTATGATGCCACAAATGGATGGATTTGAGGTATGCCGTAAAATACGTGAAGATAAAGCAACAGCGGAAGTTCCGATTATTTTAGTTACAGCACTAGACGATAAAGACTCGAAAATAACAGGCTTGGAAGCTGGTGCCGATGATTTTATTTCCAAACCCTACGACAGATTAGAATTAAGAACACGAGTAAAGACCATTACCCGTCTCAACAGATATAGGATTTTACATGATGAACGAAGTGAAAAGGAAGTAATAAAAAAAAATCGAGATCTTATCACAGCTCAAAAGAAAGAACTTACAGATAGTATTAAATATGCAAAACGAATACAATCAGCATTATATCCACAAAATAGATTTATTAATTCTATCTTATCCCGTTATTTTATTTATTTCAAACCCAAAAATATTGTTAGTGGCGATTTCTATTGGTTAGCAAAAAAGGATGAATATGTAATAATCGCTATTGCAGATTGTACCGGGCATGGTGTTCCCGGAGCTTTTATGACTATGCTTGGCTTAACGATTTTAAATGATATAATCAAACAGGATATTGAATTAAAAGCGAATATAGTATTAGAGAAACTTCGCGCCCTTGTAGTGCAGGCCTTAAATCAACCAGGTAAAGAATACGACTCATATGATGGAATGGATATTGCTTTATGCATGATAGATACGAAAAATATGAAATTGCAATATGCCGGTGCAAATAACCCTTTACTTCTGGTTAAGGATAAAAAAATGCAAATTATTAAGGCTGATAAAATGCCAATAGGGATAGAAACAGAAACCTTACTTCCATATACTAATAATTATATAGATATAAAAAAAGGAGATGTGCTCTATATGTTTTCAGATGGTTTTAGAGACCAGTTTGGTGGCCCCGAAAATAGAAAATTCATGATCGACCGCTTTTATAAGTTACTGCTTAAAATTCACGAAAATGAAATGAATGAACAAAAGGAGATACTTGATAAAACATTATCTGATTGGATGCACGGCGGTGAACAAATTGATGACATACTTATTATGGGAATTAAGATTGATTAATTCGATAATGCAAATGCAACAATAATATTAAAACAAAATAATACAGCACAAATAATTAATAAACGGCATTCCTGACTGTCGTCAGGCAAGTATGCCGTTTAAAAATTTATAAAACAACGGGCTCACAATTAATTAAGCCGGTTATTAAATTATAATTCATCATAGATGAAGAATGAAATCAAAAATATATTGAATCTGGTTAAAGAGCAAAGATCTTTTGATTTTACCGGTAATCAACTACCAATGCTTGAACGCAGGATTCAAAAAAGGGTTTATGCTACAAACACCAAAAATTTTGATGATTATTTCGATTATCTGAAACATTATCCTGATGAGATAGATAATCTAATTGATGTTTTAACGATTAATGTAAGTCGCTTTTTTCGAAACACGCTGTCCTTTGAATATATCAGTAAAGTAATTATACCCAGGCTTATTTTAAAAAAAGTACAGACCAATGATAACAGTTTCAGAATTTGGTCGGCAGGTTGTTCTTTTGGCGAAGAGCCTTATTCATTGGCTATTATAATTAATGAATTTCTGGAAAAAGGAAAAATCTCAGTTGACCTGAATATTTTTGCCACCGATATAGATAAAAACGCATTAGAAACTGCATCTGCTGGAAAATATGGTTCTGAAAGTATTAAGAATATAAAGTATGCTATAGTTGATAAATATTTCACAAAAAAAGATAATCTGTTTGAGATAAGTCCCGAAATAAAAAAAATGGTACAGTTTTCTTTTTTTGATCTTCTTGATAAAAATCATTTTGTACCACCGGAAAGTATTTTTGGTGATTTTGATATTGTTCTTTGTCGTAATGTTTTAATATACTTTAATCCGAAATACCAGGAATTAATTTTTAAAAAACTTTACAAATCTATGAACAACGATAGCTACCTTATTTTAGGCGAAAGTGAAGTTCTTGTGGAATCATTTAAAAATAAATTTATAAGGGAAAGTAGAATTGCTAAAATATATAGGAAAAGAAGAATAAAATAAAATTTGAACCGAGCAAAGTGAGCTCAACAGCTTGTCCCGTCTAAAACGGGAACTGAAAGGAGTTAAACCTGAAATATGGGAAATAACAATAAAACTAAAGAACAACTCTTAAAAGAGACAGATCAATTAAGAGTTAAAATTGCTGAACAGGAGCAATTCGAAAAAGAGCGTATAAGAGTGGAGGAAGCGCTGCAAAAGAGCGAGACAAGATTTAATGAAGCACAGCGCCTGACTCAAATCGGAAGCTGGGAATTAGATTTAGTTACAAACACACTTTATTGGTCGGATGAAATTTATAGAATGTTTAATTTGGATCCAAAGCAATTCGGGGCCACCTATGAAGCGTTTCTTAACAATATTCATCCCGACGACAGAGATTTTGTGAATAAAGCTTACACCGAGTCAGTAAAAAACAAAAAGCCTTATAATATCGTCCACCGTCTGTTGATAAATGATGGAACGCTGAAGTTTGTAAACGAACGCTGCGAAACATTTTACGATGATCAGGGTAATGCTATACGTTCAGTAGGAACAGTTCAAGATATCACCAAACGCAAACAGGCGGAGGAAGAACTCGCAAAATACAGTGAGCAATTGGAAGAAATGGTTAAAGAAAGAACCAAAGAACTGGAAGAAAAAAATAAGGAACTCGATAATGCCTTAAAAGTATTCGTTGGCCGGGAGCTGACAATCAAAAAATTAAAGGAAAAGATCAGAGTACTGGAAGGTTAAGAATATTTCAAGTTTAATGATAAAGTAAATTAATGGAGGAGATAAAATGGAAAAATCAATAATAGTAAAACCATTAGCATACATAGTAACTTTTGGAGGAGCTATAGTAATAGCAGGCTGGATCCTGGATATTGAAGTATTAAAAAGTATCCTGCCTGTGTGGGTTACGATGAAATTTATAACCGCACTTTCATTTTTCCTTAGTGGAATTGTTCTGTTTTTTGTTACAAGCAGTTTAGAAAACAGATCTGATTTTACTCAAATTGTACTCGCTATATCAACATTAATAATATTGTTTCTAATGACTACTCTTTTAGTTTCCAGTCTATCAAATATCCGATCAGGAATTGAAGACTTATTTATAAGGGAATATGGAGACGCAATTAAAACTACAAAACCTGGTCGTCCGTCCATAGGAACAATGATTAATTTCATATTTGTAGCGATAGCAGGAATTTTAACCCTGTTTGACATAAAAAACTTAAATAGAAAAATATCCATTATTGGATTAATAATAGTAGTTATAGGCAGTATAGCAGTTTTAGGTTATGTCTTATC
>DAOUTQ010000155.1 GCA_030668615.1 Bacteroidales bacterium
AAAACCAACATTAGCAATATATGGTATTAAAGATATAAAAAATTCTGGATATCCTGTATTTGTTCATGATCATAATATGTCTTTTTTCAGAAAAGGCAAGTTGGAAAAACATGTTCAACTTGAAAGAATAACACGAAAGAAGTATGACAATTCCATTGACAGTCATATATACGAACTTCTTAAAACAGAAAAGCTTATTGATGTTGATTTTGATATTGTTTTTACTGACAATGTTATTGGCAGAGCATTTATTAGTTCAAATGGAGAAATACACTTTGAAGGGCAATTGAATTCTGATTTGTCAACTGGACTTGAAAAGGGAAAGTGCTGGTGGTTTGGAAAAGAAAAAGAAACATATGTATTAAATCATGAGTTAGCACATATTTATAGCTGTTTACCATTCTTTGGCAATTTTAAAGATAATAGTTTGTTAGTGCATTTCGATGGTGGAGCTAGTCTGAGTAATTTTTCGGCATGGACTTATAAAAACAATTCTTTAACTAAGGTTGAATATCATTGGGATTTAAAATACTTGTCTGCTTTATTTAATGCGAATGCCTTAGCTTTTGCTATAATTGGAGCCAAAGAATTTGATCAGCATTCTGTTCCTGGTAAGTTAATGGGATTTGCTTCATTTGGAAAATACTCTATTGAAATAGAAAATTGGTTAATTGAAAATGATTATTTTCAGAATATATGGAATAAGAAATCCGTGTTTTTTGAAAAAGCAAAGAAGGATCTGAACATTGAAATAAAGAGTTTTGATCAGCATAATCCATTTTTACAGGATATTGCAGCTACTTTTCAGTACATTTTTCAAAGAGATTTTATAAAAAAGCTAAAAGAACTTCAAACAAAAACATCAACAGATTATTTATATCTAACCGGCGGTTCGGCGTTAAACATATTGGTAAATACGGAAATTATTAACAGAAATATTTTCAAAGATGTTTTTATTCCACCCTGTACAAACGATTCGGGGTTATCAATTGGAGCAGGAGCGTTTATGGAACAATTGAAGCATGGGAATATAGAACTTCACAACCCATATTTAAATAATTGGGAATTAGCAGACTGCAACCTTGTTTATTCTGATTTGGATATTTCAGAATTAGCAAAGCATTTATCAGAAGGAAAAGTAATTGGAGTTTGCAATGGAAATGGAGAATCAGGACCAAGAGCATTGGGAAATAGAAGTATATTGGCGTTAGCAAATTCAAAAAAGTTAGCAAAACAAGTTAGCGAAGAGCATAAAAAACGAGAATGGTACAGACCCGTAGCTCCGGTAATGCTTGAAAAAAATGCAAAATACTTTACAGGATTATCCGAGATTCATCATTTGAGTAAATACATGTTGTTAGATTTTACAATAATTAAAGATAAAATTAAGGAAATTGAAGGTGTTGTGCATGTTGATGGTACTTCGAGAATTCAAACAATATTTAACAGGAATGAAAATCAATATATATTTGATTTATTGATAGAGCTTGAAGAAAAATATAAGATAAAAGCTTTAATTAATACTTCGTTTAATGTAAAAGGCGAGCCTATTGTTCATACTGCTGAAGATGCTGTTCGTTCAGCAAAAAATATGAATCTTGATGGTGTAGTAATTAATGGTAAACTTCAAATGGTTTAAGCTACAGAGTAAATCCAAAATTAAGGAATAAAGATTTCTTCATTGGATTTGTTATTAAAGAGGCTTGTACTGGAATTATTTTTGTTTTAGAAATAGAAAGATTTCTAATAGCAGTTATACCTGCATTTATAATTCCTGCTGTTTCTCCGTAATAGCTTTCAAATGCATTAAAACCTACAAATAAATCTATAGAACTGTCTTCTATTTTTGTTGAATGGCCTAATTGTATATATGTTGAGTAATTATTTTTGTTGGTTTCAGAATTTAAATCATCACCATAAACCATAGTTGCTATTAATACATTAAATGGAATTTTATCATTTCCAGAAAAAGCCAGATTCAATTCAATAGTGTGATTTGTATTAATTTGATTGTAGTTAGCAATTTCGTTACTGGCTTGAAACGAAGGTGGACAATAGTAATCATATAGTGTAAATGAAAAGTTGTTATAATTATAAGCAAAGTATAAGTCAAGTTCTGTATAGTTACCATCAATGCTTTGGGCTAACCATATTCCTGTAGTAGAATTATTTTTATTTACTTCGAATGTAGGTTCAATCGTAGGAATATAGCTTGTTGCAAGTCCTCTCCATATATGCATACTTCTGAAATCAACCTTAATATTAGTATTAATGATTTCAATATTTTTATTTGCAAAAGTCGATTGTGAAACGAAAATTGCTATAACAATAAAACTAAGCTTGTAACTATTTATCCCTGATCTCATAAACCCCAAAATTTGACGGGGCAAATGTATTTAAAATCAGCAATATTTTATTATAAAATTGGCAAATATTAATTTAATTTAATTTTGCTTATAACGGGCTGATGGTCAGAGTTTTTAAAGTCGAAATTTTGTGTTTTTACAGTTAATGGAAATATGTTTGGCGACATAAGATAAAAATCTATGATCGGAGTAATTGTTTTTCCTTTTTCAAAAGGTGCATTTAAATACCTGTTTGTAGGTGTCGAAGGATCATAAATCCAGTTCCAGTCTTTTGGTAAATAATCTAAATCAATTGGGTTCAGAACAAAACGTTTTGTTGGGGAATTTTCTTTAATTTCTGAATAATCAACATCAGGAGGATTTTGATTCCAGTCGCCACCTACGATGATGTAATTTCCCTTATTGAATTCATCAATTAAAAATGTTTTAAGGTATGCCATCTGCTGTTTTTTTAGCGAACCGTCATCATAAGCTGAGTTGTGAGTATTTATTACAATAAGTTCTTTTTGATTTGATGTAGAAAATCGTTTTACTAAAAAGCATCTGTCGAGCATGAACAGCTTTACCGGCCATGAATAATTTCCCGGAAATGAATACCTGATAACTGATTTTGGATTGTACTTTGTAAAACTTACTAAACCAGATTTTACTCTCCCTAAAGGATTTGTAGGGGGAGTTGGAACAAAAGTCACATCATAGTTTTTACCAAAGAAACTTTTAAAATCAGGTAATACCTGAATAAATGAATCAAGTTCGTTTAAATAATAACTTCTCTTAGAATGCAAATCAACTTCTTGAAGTAAAACAAAATCTAAGCTATCATTATTAATGAGGGTAGATTTTACAAAATCAAAATTTTCATGCACATTTTCTTTGGATGTGCGAACTTGCTTTCCTCCATCATAGAAAAAGTCCATATCATCGCTTAAGCCGCAATAACCAATATTCCAGATCATTAAACTTAGCTCTTTGTTTACGTCAATTGTATCCGGGTTTTCAGATTCAAAAACTAATTCCGTTGGATCCGGCTTATAATCAGAAACAGAAGCATAGATTACAAATAGCGCAAAAAGAAAGATGATAATAGCAACAAACTTTAAAATGAATTTTAGGGCTTTCATGATGTAATGATTTAATTGAGTATACTAAAATACTGATTTATTTTAAAATGAGTTTAATCCTGAATTTAATTATTTGTTCAGGATATTAAATAATTATATCTTTGAATGGAAATAAATTAATTTTTATGTGTTAATTTATTGTAAATCAAAACATTTAGCATCAATTTCAAAAAACATTTCGAATGAAATTTGGAGTAGTTATATTCCCCGGTTCAAATTGCGATCAGGACATGATTTATGTTCTTAACAATATTATGGAACAAGAAGTTGTAAAACTTTGGCATAAAGATACTGATTTGCAAGGTGTAGATGCAATTGTCTTACCTGGCGGATTTTCGTATGGTGATTACCTTCGATCAGGTGCAATAGCTCGTTATTCGCCAATTATGGAAAAAGTAATTGAATTTGCAAATAATGGTGGTTTTGTATTTGGAGTTTGTAATGGGTTTCAGATTCTGTGTGAATCAGGATTATTACCAGGAGCATTACTACATAACGACAATCAAAAATTTATTTGTAAAAATATTTATATTGTTCCTGATAACAATTCAAGTAGTGTAACAGCAAAGCTCGATAAGCAAAAACCATTAATGATTCCTATTGCACATGGTGAAGGAAGATATTTTGCTAAAAAAGAAGTTTTGCAGGAAATGCGTCAGAACGGACAAATATTGTTCAGATATTGTAACGAATCCGGTGAAATAACATCAGAAGCTAATCCGAATGGTTCAGTTGAAAATATTGCTGGTGTTTGTAATGAAAATAAAAATGTAATCGGAATGATGCCACATCCTGAAAGAGGAGCCGATGATGAGCTTGGAAATACAGATGGAAGATTGATTTTTGAATCTATGATGTCATTTCTGGAAAATCGTTAAATAATATAAATTTAAATTATAGCCTGAGATTGTTACTTTCTCAGGCTTTTTTTATCTTGTATCAGCAAACAAAGTGAAAGTTTATTTGTTCGCCTAATAAATTCTTATCTTTAACTGTTATTTCAAAACCAGAGAAAATGGATCTAAAGCAATCAATCGAAAAACGAACAAGCATTAGAAATTTTACTGATGAAAAAATTCCTGTTCATGATTTAAAGGAATTAGTAAGAAGAGCAGGCTTAGCTCCGAGTGTAAATAATTATCAGCCCTGGAAATTTTACGCCATTACAAATAAAGATATTTTATCAAAAATGGCCGTTAAAGTCAGTGAGAAAATTAAACAAATACCATCAAATAAATCGATTGCAGCGAAGAATGTAAAATCACAAGTAGAATGGTTTGCCACTTTTTTTGAAAGTGCACCAGCTGTTATTGCAATGGCTATGGAAGATTACGAGTCGGTTCTTGAAAAAGGAGTCGATCTTAGTCACGATGAAATAAACAAAATGCGTAATTTCCCCGATATGCAGAGCGCAGGTGCTGCTATCCAGAATCTTTTGTTATCTGCAGTAGATTTAGGATATGGAGCATGCTGGTTAAGCGCACCTATGATAGCAAAAGAATCTCTTGAAGAAATTATCAAAATTGAAAAAACATATCATTTGATTGCCTTTGTTGCTGTTGGAAAAGCTGTAAGAGATTTGCAACCAAAAACAAAAAAATCAATAGACGAAATATTTAAACTTATAGATTAATCATGTCATACAAAATATACCATAATACCAGATGCAGAAAAAGCCGTGGCGGTTTGCAATACTTAGAAGAAAAAGGGATTAAACCAGAGATTGTTGAATATTTAAAAGACAAACCCTTTACTGAAGAAAGCTTGAAAGAGATATTAAATAAGTTAGGATTGACACCTCAGAATCTAATCAGAACACAGGAAACAGATTACAAATTAAATTATAAAGGCAAACATCATTCAGAAAAAGAATGGATTAAAATCTTGGTTGAAAATCCGAAATTAATTCGACGCCCTATTATTGAAAAAGGAGATAAAGCTGTCCTTGGAGATATTGTACAACATATTGACGCCTTGCTATAAATTTCGTATCTTTTCGGTTCTATTTATGTCAGTTATATGTATTTTCTATGTAACTGTAAGCTTGTTATTTGACCAAAAGTACAAACTAAAAATTATTGCATTATGTCAACTCCCGAATTTAATTATCAGGAACCATTTCCATTAGGAAAAGATGAATCTGAATATTATTTATTAACTAAAGATCATGTTTCTGTTGCTCAGTTTGAAGGTAAAACTGTTTTGAAAGTTGAACCTGAAGGATTAACGAAGATTGCCAATGCTGCATTCAGAGATACTTCTTTTATGCTCAGAACAAGTCATCTTGAACAGGTAGCTGCAATTTTGCATGATCCTGAAGCAAGTGATAACGATAAATTTGTGGCATTAACTCTTCTGAGGAATGCTGAAGTTTCTGTAAAAGGGAAATTACCTTTTTGTCAGGATACAGGAACAGCAACTATAGTTGCAAAAAAAGGACAGCAGGTATGGACCGGAGGAAGAGATGAAGAAGCTCTTTCGAAAGGAGTTTACAAAACATATACAGAAGAGAGCTTGCGTTATTCTCAGACTATCCCTCTGGATATGTACAAAGAACAAAACTCTAAAACAAACCTTCCTGCACAGATTGATATTCATGCTACTGATGGAGATGAATATAAATTTCTTTTTGTTGCAAAAGGAGGAGGTTCTGCTAATAAAACTGCACTTTATCAGCAAACAAAAGCATTGTTAAATCCAGAAAAACTGGAAGCTTTTCTAATTGAAAAATTAAAATCACTAGGAACAGCAGCTTGCCCACCTTATCATGTAGCATTTGTAATAGGCGGAACATCTGCCGAATCTACGTTAAAAACGGTTAAAATGGTATCTGCTAAATATCTTGACAATTTACCTACAACAGGAAATGCAGGAGGTCAGGCTTTTAGAGATATTGAACTTGAAAAGAAAGTTCTAACAGGAGCAGCAAAGTTAGGAATTGGAGCTCAGTTTGGCGGAAAATATCTTGCTCTTGATATTAGGATTGTTCGTTTGCCACGACATGGAGCATCTTGTCCGGTAGGTATGGGAGTTTCTTGTTCTGCTGATAGAAATATAAAAGCGAAAATAAATAAAGATGGAATTTGGGTTGAAAAGATGGAAGATAACCCTGGAAGATTAATTCCTGAAGAATTACGTAAGCCAGATGAAAAAGGTGCTGTGCAAATAGATTTAAATCAACCTATGAAAACGATTCTTGCTGAACTTACCAAGCATACAGTTGGAACAAGATTATCATTAAACGGAACCATAATAGTTGGTCGTGATATTGCACATGCTAAACTTAAAGCACGAATTGATAGTGGAGAAGGTTTGCCACAATACATAAAAGATCACCCAATTTATTATGCTGGTCCGGCAAAAACTCCAGAGGGAATGCCATCAGGTTCGTTTGGACCAACAACTGCTGGTCGCATGGACCCATATGTTGATCCTTTCCAAAATAATGGCGGTAGCATGATTATGATTGCAAAAGGTAATCGAAGTCAGGCTGTTACTGATGCTTGTAAAAAATATGGTGGATTTTATTTGGGAAGTATTGGCGGTCCTGCAGCATTACTTGCTCAGGAAAATATTACAAATGTTGAATTGCTTGAGTATCCTGAGTTAGGAATGGAAGCAATTTACCGAATTGAAGTTAAGGATTTTCCAGCATTTGTTTTAGTTGATGATAAAGGAAATGATTTTTATAGTATGTCTTGTTAGATAATTTATAAGAATACAATTTTAGATAAGTAATAATAAAACGGAAGGTTGTTCATCCTACGATAAACTCAGGATGACAACCTTCAATTATTTTGTCACACTGAGCATGTCGAAGTGTAGACAAAAAAAGGAGCTTTTTAGAAAGTTCCTTTTTTATTAAGTTTGTCGCTTTTATACCGTTTACTATTCAATATGTCATATTTGTAAAAACAAACATGAATTGAATATGTAACGGCATTAACAATTCTAAACTTCAAATTAGATTTTAAATACGACATTTTGATGAAGAATTGGTATTATTGATCTTTTATGATAAATT
>DAOUTQ010000172.1 GCA_030668615.1 Bacteroidales bacterium
CGTTTTGTTTTATTTCATTTAAAATTTCAGTTTTCTTAACTAAATATGGAATTATAATATCCTCGGTCATATTCTGAACTAATCTTCCCATTCGAAGAGTCTCTTTTTTAGCTAAACTTAAAGCCAGTGAAGAGTTTTTCACCATTCCATAATCAAGGTAAACCGTTTTCAAAACAGATTTCTCAATAATTTTTATTGGTAAAACTCGTTCAATCAGCTTTGCAAATACCTTTGTAAAAGGTAGAATTAAGCATGTAAGTACAATATTAAAAACGGTGTGTGCATTTGCTATCTGGCGTGGTACTGTTTCGGCTAATATTGAGAATTCATCATTATTTACTTCCGGTTTAGGTGAAATAATTCTTACTATCTCTGCAAACTGAGGAATCCAAAATAAAAATAATAAAACGCCTATAACCTTGATAAGCGTATGTGCAAGAGCAACTTGTTTTGCTTCTCTGTCGGTTTTTATACTTGCCAAAATGGCTGTAATTGCTGTACCAATATTAGCTCCAAACATTAAAGCTATTGATGCTTCAAGACTCAACAAGCCTTGTGTTGCCAAAACAATCATTATACCAATAAATGCCGCACTACTTTGAATTAAAGCTGTAAATATTGTTCCTGCTAAAATACCTAAAAGTGGATTCTCTAATTTAATAATGGATTCGATAAATGGTGAATATGAACGCAAAGGGTACATGGATTCTGACATAATTTGCATTCCAAAAAACAGTATTCCAAATCCTAAAATAGATTTTCCAATATTTTTTATTTTTGCTGAACTAAATAAGAAATTTAAAACAAAACCCAATCCAATAATTAAAAGAGAATAATCCGTTATTTTAAATGCAATCAGCTGAACTGTAATTGTTGTTCCTATTCCGGCTCCAAGAATTACACCAATGGTTTGTCTAAATTTCACCAATTTGGAATATACAAAACTAACCAGCATAACTGTTGTTGCGCTACTGCTTTGGATTACCATGGTTACAAAAGTTCCTACTCCTACAGCAATAAACCTGTTATTTGTAATCCGACTTATTACAGAACGCATTTTGTCTCCTGCTGCATTCTGCATTCCGTCACTCATCATGTTCATCCCTAATAAAAACAAACCTAAACCTCCTATTAATCCGGCTATGAGCAGAAATACCCAATTGGTTTTTCGTGCAAAAACCTTGTAAATTAAAAAGTTAGCTTCAGGATAATCTAACAATTGAGCTGAAATTTCATACATTCCTTCCTTTGAACCCAAAACAATATATACTTCTGCTATTCCTAAGGAATCCGTATAAATTAGAGTATCGCAAATACTAAAATTCTTTTCTCCTTCAGGAGATGAAAATTTTTGTAGAATGATTGCTAAATCCTTTGCAGATTCATTTCTATTATTTAGTACCTGAATTCTTATCGGTTTATCTGATTTTAATCGCACAGTTTGTGTTTGGTGATCTCCGGAATAATTAGGAATAGTTTTTGAAACTGGTTTAATAAGTTGAAAATTTTTGATACTAGCCAAGCTATCATTTTGAGCAGTTGCAAAAAATGAAGCTAAAATAAATACTACAGATAATATCCCGAGCTTTAATTTCATTAAAACAAATTTAAGCTTGTTAATTCACTTTTAAAAAAAGAAGCGAATAAATATTGATTTCAAAATATCTTCATTATTTTTATCTTGCATCAAAATGCAATAAAAATGTCTTCAAAATACATCCTTGAAATTTGTGCCAATTCCGTAGAATCTGCATTGATGGCTCAAAAGGGTGAAGCTCAACGAACAGAACTTTGTGATAATATTTATGAAGGAGGAACAACACCTTCATACGGTGTAATTTCAAAAGCAAGAGATTTATTAAACATTGATTTAAATGTCATTATCAGACCTCGAGGAGGTGATTTCTGTTATTCTGAGTTGGAATTTGAAATAATGAAAAAAGACATTGGATTTTCAAAAATATCAGAAGTTGACGGTGTCGTGATTGGAATTTTAAATCCTGACGGAACAGTAAACAAAGAAAGAACAAAAATTCTTGTGGAGTTAGCAAAACCAATGTCAGTAACTTTTCATCGTGCATTTGATGTAACTCAAGATCCATTTAAAGCATTAGAAGATATTATTGATTGTGGTTGCACCCGAATTTTAACTTCAGGTCAGGAAAACAAAGCTATTTATGGAGTTTCTCTAATCAGTAAGCTAATTGAAAAAGCAGGAAATAGAATAATAATTATGCCCGGAAGTGGTATTAATGAAACAAATATTCAGGAAATTTCCCGAAAAACTGAAGCTGTAGAATATCATGCATCATTACGAAAAAATGAAAAGAGCAAAATGGAATACAGAAAAAAAGGTATTCATATGGGAGGAATTCAACAAATTGATGAGTTTGAAATATCTGTTACCGATCCGAAAAGAGTAAAAGAAATGACACAAATCTTAGAAAATTTATAACATAAATAAACCATGAAGAACTTAATCTTTGTAATAATTGCTTTTATAATACTTAGCTGCTCAAATCAGAATCATTTTATTAACGATAAGGAATATCGGGAAACCGTAATAGATGATTTTGTAAGAGTTAGAGAACTTGCATCAAATAGGGAAGATCAGCTTTTTGAGGTTTTTAATCAAAATATTACACTGGAAGAAAAAGAAGCTTTGATGTTTCTTTATGCTTATATGCCATTAAGCGACTTAGCTGATTATAACGGAGAATTCTTTTTAAATAATGTTCGTTTAGCATTAAAAACACGTAAAACTTTCAATTGGGGAAATCAAATTCCTGAAGATATTTTCAGACATTTTGTTTTGCCATATCGTGTTAACAATGAGAACTTAGATTCCTCAAGAACAGTTTTTTTCAAAGAGTTAAGTTTAAGATTGCAAGGAATGGAATTGAAAGAAGCGATTTTAGAAGTCAACCATTGGTGTCACGAAAAAGTAAATTATAAATCTACAGATGAACGCACTATTTCTCCGTTAAATGCAATAAAATCAACCTACGGAAGATGCGGCGAAGAATCTACATTTACTGTAACAGCAATGCGTGCAGCTGGAATTCCTGCTCGTCAATGTTATACTCCACGATGGGCTCATACAGATGATAATCATGCTTGGGTTGAAGTTTGGGTTGATGGAAACTGGCATTACATAGGCGCCTGCGAACCTGAACCTGATTTGGATATAGCATGGTTCTCTGCTCCTGCTTTAAGAGCAATGCTTGTAAATTCGAGCGTTTTTGGCAAATACACAGGACCTGAAGAAATCATCCGTAAAGAAGAAAAATACACGAAAGTGAATATGCTATGCAATTATGCTCCTGTAAAAACAATTTACGCTATGGTTATTAATGAAAATAATGAAATTGTAAAAGATGCTACTGTAGAATTTCAATTGTATAACTATGCAGAATTTTATCCGATTGCAAAAAAGCAAGTTGATAAAAATGGAGTTAGCTCTTTATTAACTGGTTTTGGCGATTTAATTATTTGGGCATATAAAAACAATAATTATGCTTACCAAAAAATTACAGTTGAACAAACAGATACTATTACACTAAAACTTAGACCTCAAATTAACAAAGAATATACTGACATTTTCGATATTGTTCCACCAATTGCAAAAGACCCTAAAAGTGTATCTGCCGAAGGTGCAGAAGAAAACAAAAAGCGACTTGCACAAGAAGATTCAATTCGAGAGGCTTATGCTGAAACATTCATGAAACAGAACGAAGCAATTGACTTAGCTCAGGAATATAACTTTGAACCTGAAATTGTCTGGAATTTTATTGATAAAAGCCAGGGAAATTATCCTGAAATAGCTCAATTTATTGAACAGGCTGCTTTAATTAATTCGGAATTTACTATTCCTCTTCTTGAGTCTATTGCGCCAAAAGATTTACGCGACGGTGAAGCTAAAATATTCCTTTCTCATATAAATCATTCTTTTGTGTATACCGGTGATTTGCCAAAATCAGACAAAGAGTTATTCGTAAACTATATTTTGAATCCGAGAATAGCTAATGAAAAATTGGTAAATTATAAATCATATTTACAGAATGCTTTTGGCGTAGAATTTATCACAAAAACTAAACAGGATATTAATCATTTGACTGAATGGATTCAAAATGAAATAACTATCCTTAAAGATGAAAATTTTTACAGAGTTCCGTTAACTTCAAAAGGTGTTTATGAATTAAAACTGGCAGATGAATATTCGCGTGATTTGTTTTTCGTGGCAACATGCAGAAGCTTTGGTATTCCATCAAGACTTGAACCAGCAACTAAAACTCCTCAATATTTTATTGAGGAATGGATAGATGTAACCTTTAATAAAACAGAGATTTCAGAAGCTAAAAAAACTGGGAATATAAAACTCATTAATAGTTCTGAAAATGAAACTGATTTAAAATACAGAGTACATTTTGCATTGTCAAAATTTGAAAACGGGAAATATCACACACTTGATTATGGTTGGGATACTCCGATTAGCGAAATGAACGAAAAGTTAGAACTCGAAGAAGGAAATTATCTCCTTTTAACAGGAAACAGGCAAAACAGCGGGAATACTTTAACAAATATGGAGTTTTTTAATCTTAAACAAGGAGAGGAAAAAGAGATAGTAATAAAGCTCAGAACAAATAAGGAAGAACTAAAGGTTATAGCTGAGTTTATTTTCCCTAATAAATTGATGGATCTTACTGGAAATAAAATAGATTTAAACAAAGATCAGATAAATGTAATAGGATTTCTTGATCCTGAAAAAGAGCCTACAAAGCATAGCTTGGTGGATATTGAAAAAATTGCTTCGAGTTTTGATAAAACCGAATCAAATATTTATTTGATTTCAAGTTCCACAGAAATTGATGAAGCAAAATACAAGCTACCCATTAAAACAAAATATTTGGTCGATAATAACTTTGGCATTTTAAAACAATTGTCGGAAGAACTGAATCAGGAATTAACTGATTTGCCTGTTTTTATAGTAATGAAAGACAATAAGATCTATTTCTTGTCTGAAGGTTATTCCATTGGAGTCGGAGAGCAAATAATTAAGGTAATTCAGAAATTGTAAAAAAGACCATTTAAAAAAGGACAGCATACAAAAACACTTCGACATGCTCAGTGTGACACAATTATTAATTGTCATACTGAGTGAAGTATGAAATCAATACTTTATCCGCCCATTTAAATCAATATAAAATTGATTTTCGTACATTTTAAAATCGTTAAAGTCAAATGAGACTTTGTTGCGTGCAATGGTTCGAATTAAACCTTCGCTTTTAAGAGTGTAAAAATCATTGCTATTTTTGATCTGACTTGCTAAAAGCTTTGATAAAACTGTAGCATTGCTTAATATCCCTGAAACATATCCATTCCACAATCCTCGCGTTAATCGAAAGGCATTTAGTTCTGAGTCAGTACTATCTTTAACAAAATCAAGTTCTGATCTGTAATTATATGTTCTCTCTTCGAATTCAATTGTTTTATCGCCATAAATCGAAGAAATATCAAATCCACGATTTACAACTTTATAATTATACTGTGATATTAAATCAACCGAATCGTTGCTTGATAAGTTATCTTTTACAAAAAAATTGAAAAACTCTATTTTCTCTTTTCTAAAATTTCTCTCCATGAAAACCTGCAAATGTTCGCCTTTCACTTCTAATGTATCCAAGTTGCTTTCAGAACTGCTAACATAATCAAATTCAATTAATACTATTCCTTCATTGTATTTTGTATAAAAAGTATCGACTAAAACAATCGCAGAATTATCATAAGCTACCGTTGCTTTTGTTAAAGAAAAATCCTGAAATTTTGTTGAGTAAAGCGAATATTTTCCTGATTCGTGCAAATTGGTATAATCATCGGTAATATTGCTTATTGTACTGTAATTCATCATAGCAAACATGGCTTTTGCTCTTAAAACTGCTTGTTCAAAAGCTTCTTCTTTTTCCATATTTGGATCAGAGAAGCCAACTACTCGCATTGGATTGCTAAAATCAACCGGATTAAAAACCCAGTCGGGAAGTTTTTCAGGAATTCTTTCGTACAGTTTTCTTTCTGCATCAGTTGTATCTTGATATTCACCAAACTCCTTGTTAAAAACATTTTCTTCGTAATTCTTTTTATCCTCATCAATTAATTGTGAGCTATTCGTTTCCTGTGCGAAAAGAAAAGAATTTCCAATTAGCAATATTGTCATAAAAGCAAGCAAATATTTCATTTTCAAAAGGATTTGTTCCATGATCAAAAAACTAAAAATACCAATTTAATCTAAATCATTACAATCTTCGAACCAAAAATTTCTGTTCCTCGATTTTTTATTTAGAAATTTGCACGTAGACCAACAATAAAATTTCTTCCAGGTGCTACAATTCCAGAAGAATAAGGTCTGTATCTGTTATCAAGAATGTTTTTTAAACCAATATTTATTGATCCCCAATCATTAAATTTATACGACAACA
>DAOUTQ010000094.1 GCA_030668615.1 Bacteroidales bacterium
CAAGTCGGTTGTGTAGGAGTCTGTAATCAGGTTCCAATGTTGGAGATTAATAAACCTGATGAAATACCATCGTACTACACAAAAATAAATCCGGAGGAAGTCAGAAAAATTGTATTAAAACATTTCCAACCCACAAACCTGATTGATAAATTTAAAAGCCGATTTAATAATTTTGTGGAGAGTTTTGTTTTTGAAGATATTCCAACGTTCACAAAAAAATATGCTTTAGATGAAGTAAATACACCAATATCTGATTTTCTGGACGGTCAGATAAATATTGCAACTGAATATCGTGGTGAAATAAAACCTTCCGACTTAAATGAATATAAAAGCTTAGAAGGATTTCAGGCTTTGGAGAAATGTTTAACTAAAATGTCGCCACAGGAAGTTATTAACGAAATTAAAGACAGTGGCTTAAAAGGACGCGGTGGTGGTGGATTTTTAGCGAGTGAAAAATGGCAGATTGTCAGAGATTATAAATCTGATATCAAATACATTATTTGCAATGGAGACGAAGGCGATCCCGGAGCATTTATGGATCGAATGTTATTAGAATCATATCCTTTCAGAATTATTGAAGGATTAATTATTGCAGCTTATGCTGTAGGAGCCCGGGAAGGAATTTTTTATATAAGAGCTGAATATCCGTTAGCTGTAAAACGCATAAGAGAAGGTATTGAAATTTGCGAAAAGGAAGGAATGTTAGGGAATAATATATCGGGTACCGATTTTTCATTCAATTTAAAGATTTTTGAAGGAGCCGGAGCTTTTGTTTGTGGTGAAGAAACTGCTCTTATTAAATCAGTCGAAGGAAATAGAGGATACCCAACTGTTCGACCTCCCTATCCTGCCGAAAAAGGACTTTGGAATAAGCCCACCCTTATAAATAATACTGAAACATTTTCATTAGTTTCCTGGATAATTAGAAAAGGAGCTCAAGCCTTTAATAGTACAGGAACTGACGATAGCAAAGGAACAAAAGTTTTTGCATTGGCAGGAAAGGTTAACCGGGGGGGATTAATTGAAGTGCCAATGGGAATTACTATCCGGCAGATTGTTGAAAATATAGGTGGTGGAATTGCCAATAACAAACAATTCAAAGCTGTGCAAATTGGTGGTCCTTCGGGTGGTTGTATTCCTGCTTCAATGTCTGATACACCAATAGATTTTGCTTCACTAATTGAAGCGGGTGCCATGATGGGCTCCGGTGGATTAATCGTATTAGACGAAACAGATTGCATGGTAGATATTGCAAAATATTTCATTTCATTTACACAGGATCAATCGTGTGGCAGGTGCACTTTCTGTCGCATAGGTACACGAAGAATGTTAGAAATACTGAAAAAAATAACAAGTGGACAAGGTGAAATGGAAGATCTTGAGACAATGGAAAATCTTGCAGAAAAAATTCAAAAAGGAAGTATTTGTAATCTTGGAAAAACAGCGCCTAATCCTGTTCTAACAACATTAAGATATTTTAGACACGAATACGAAGCACATATAAATGGAACATGTCCTACAGGCAAATGTAAGGAGATGATAAGATATGAAATTACAGAAGATTGTAATGGCTGTACAAAATGTGCTCAAAGATGTCCCTCTGATGCAATTGAGGCCAGACCTTATGAATTACATGAGATTGATCTTGAAAAATGTATAAAGTGTGACGCTTGTAGAGAAGTTTGCCCTGTTAACGCCGTTATAACAAAATAGAATGCTTGAAATCAAAATAAATAACAAGCTTATAAAAGTAAAAGAAGGAACAACTGTTTTAAAAGCAGCTGAATCTTTAGGGATTAATATACCTACGATGTGTTTTTCCGATGGATTTAGCAATCATCCATCGTGTATGGTATGTGTTGTGAAAGACAATAAGTCCGGCAAATTATTTCCATCATGTGCTATGCCGGTACAAAGTGGTATGGATATTATTTGTGATGATCGGGAAGTAACAGAGGCAAGAAAAGATGCATTAGAATTACTTTTGAGCGATCATGTTGGTGATTGCGAAGCTCCATGCCGATTGAGTTGTCCTGCATTTATGGATATTCCAAAAATGAATAGATTAATAGCTGATAGTAAATTTGAAGAAGCATTAAAACTTGTTAAAGAAGACATTGCTTTACCATTAATTTTGGGTTATATATGTTCAGCTCCGTGTGAAGGTGCATGCCGAAGAAAACAAGTTGACAATCCAGTATCAATTTGTCTTTTAAAGAGATTTGTTGCTGATATTGATATAAATAATGAATCAGTTTTCTTCCCTGAAAAGAAATCAAAAACAAATAAAAAAGTAGCTGTCATTGGATCAGGGCCTGCCGGACTTGCTTGTGCATTCCATATCTTAAAAGAAGGACATGATTGTTATATTTTTGATAAAAATGACAAAGCCGGAGGTACATTACTTAATATTCCTGAAGATGAGCTTCCTGAAAAAGCTTTAAAAGATGAAATAGAAATAATTGAACAATTTGGAGCTAAGTTCAGGCTTAATACTACCATCACTCCTGAATTTTTTGAAAACAAATTAAAAAAGGAATTTGATGCTATTGTAATATCAACCGGCGATATTGACAATTCTAATTTAAGGGAATTCAATTTAGAATTTAGTAAATCTGGTATTAATACAATAAATGGAACTTATGCCACAAATGAAGATAAAGTTTTTGCTTGTGGAAGCGTTTTAAGACATCACAAAATGGCAATAAGAGCTTTAGCTCAGGGAAAAGAAGCTGCATTTTCGGTCAGTGCTTTTCTTTCAGGTAATAATCCAACAGAAACAAAAAGATTATTTAATTCAAGATTTGGAAAACTTACTGAAAATGAAATTGAAGAATATAAAAAAGAAACTATTTTAGACGATAGAACTGAACCACTAAAAGGCAAACTAAATGGTTTTAATAAAGAAGAAGCTATATTAGAAGCAAAAAGATGTTTACGTTGCGATTGCAGAAAGCCAAAAAGCTGCAAACTAAGAATAAATGCAGATGAATATGGTGCAAATCAAAAGAGGTATTTATTCGGAGAAAGAAAACAAATACAGAAATACTTACAACATGTGGAAGTCGTTTACGAACCAGAAAAGTGTATTAAATGTGGATTATGTATTGAAATTGCTTCAAACGAAAAAGAATTAACAGGATTAACGTACATTGGTCGGGGTTTTAATGTTAAAATTGATATTCCATTTAATAAATCATTAAATGAAGCTTTAACAGTTGCCGCACAAAAATGTATTGAAGCCTGCCCTACAGGAGCACTGGCATTTAAAAAAGGAGAATAAATTTATATGAAAATAATCAAAACTTATCTTTCTATTGCTTTATTATTTGTCTCAACAAATAGTTGGTCACAAACTAACATTTGCTGGCCATCATTTAGAGGAAATCAATCTTTACAAGGAAAAACGAATGTGCAAATTCCTAATTCATTAAAACTTCTATGGACTTTCCAAACTGAAGATTTTATTAAATCATCTGCAGTAATTTGTGGTAAAAATATTTTTATAGGATCTAATGATGGATACATTTATTCACTCAATTTAAAAGGAGAATTAAACTGGAAATTCAATGCTGGAACATCAATTGAAGCTCCTCCTCTGTATCTGGATCAAACAATTTATGCAGGATCACTTGAGGGAGTCTTATTTGCATTAGATGCAACCACGGGTAAATTAAAATGGAAGTACGCAACTGAAGGACAAATTTCGGGTTCAGCAGGTTGGATTTATGCTCCCGATGGAAAAACAAAAAGAATTATTACCGGTAGTTACGATTTCTTTTTACACTGTATTGATGCAAAAACAGGAAAACTAGCATGGAAATACGAAGCTGACAATTATATAAATGGGGCACCGGCTACGAATGGTAAAGTAGCTGTATTTGGAGGATGTGATGGATTTTTGCACCTGGTAAACGTAAAAGATGGTATTTCAAGTAATAAAATTGAAATTGGAACATATATAGCTTCATCGGCAGCACTTGACGGTGACATGGCTTTTTTTGGTAACTATGACGGAGGTTTTTATTCTGTTAACATGACAAATAAAAAAATAGTTTGGCAATATAATGGTGCCGGGTCTTTTCTGGGGTCTCCTGCAGTTTCAGGCAATAAAATAATTATTGGTTCCCAGAATAGAAATGTTTACTGCTTTGACAAAACAAGCGGTAAAATATTATGGAAATTTAAAACATTAAATAAAGTAGAAAGCTCGCCGGTTATTGCTGGAAATAAAGTTATTATTGGTTCAAATGATGGACGATTATATATACTGAACTTAAACAACGGGAAAAAAATTTGGTCTTATGAAATAGGAAGTCCAATAGTTAGTACTCCAGCTATAGTTAATAATTTGATTGTTGTTGGTGCAGGAGATGGTCGTGTATATGCATTTGGAATAAAATAGTATCAAGATATGAGATATTTACTTGATACTTGATACTAAATTATAAAATATGAAAATAATCAATATAGTACCAGGATTTGGAGGAACATTTTATTGTGGAAACTGTTTACGAGATAGTGCTTTTACAAAATCCTTAAGAGAAGCTGGTCACGATGCAATAACACTTCCTTTATACTTACCATTAGATTCAAAAAATAATACCGATGAAAACGATTTGCCTGTATTTTACGGTGCAGTAAATATTTATTTGGAGCAGAAAATCAAATTTTTAAGACATATGCCGGCATGGCTCCATAAATTTTTAAATTCACCAGCCATACTAAATTATGCTTCAAAAAAATCGGAATCGACAAGAGCGACTGGTCTTGAAGAAATGACTATTTCAATGTTAAAAGGTGCAGAAGGCTATCAAAAAGATGAACTTGAACTCTTAATCGATTTCTTAAAACATCACGAAAAGCCTGATGTTATTCATATATCAAATGCATTACTGATGGGATTAGCAGCACGAATAAGAGAAGAACTCAAAGTTCCTGTTGTGTGTTCATTACAAGATGAAGACGTTTGGATTGATGCAATGAGTGACTTTTATAGAGAGAAACTATGGAATTTAATGTGCAATAAATCGAATGACATTGATTCATTCATAGCTGTTAGTCAATTTTTTGCAGATAAAATGCAAAAAAATATGTGTATCCCTGATGAAAAATTGCATATTGTTCCTATTGGTGTTGATCCTGATACGTATAAATTTACAAGTCCGGCTCAAAATCCTCAGGTAATTGGTTATTTATCGCGAAGGAATAAATCAAATGGTTTCGAAGTGCTCATTGATGCTTTTATTGAACTAAAACAAAAACCTGAGTTTAAAGATGTTTTATTAAAAGTTACAGGTGGCAAAACAAGCGATGATGATAAGTTCTTAAAAAAACAAATGCGGAAATTAAAACAAAATGGCTTTGAGAATGATATAGAATTTATTGATGATTTTAGAACTGAAGTATTACATAAATTCTTTAATAAATTAACTGTTTTATCTGTCCCTGTTTTAAAAGGAGAAGCTTTCGGCAGGTATCAACTTGAAGCTCTGGCTTCAGGTATTCCAATTGTGCAACCTGCTTTAGGAGCTTTTCCCGAAATAGTTAAAGAATCCCAGGGCGGACATATTTATGAGCCTAATACACCTGATGCATTAGCTTTGAAACTTGCAGAAATACTTTCGGATAAAGAAGAACTAAATAAAATAAGCATAAAAGGAAGGGAATCTATTATAAACAAATATAACAGTTATAAACTCACAAAAGATATGCTTACTATTTATGAAAATGTAATTAATGCAAAATAGGACTTTCCCGAAAATTAAATAAGTTGAAATGAATATCTTTTATTCGACTACTATTGAATCAAAAAAATTGTCATTCCGGAAGAAGCGAAGCGAATATCCGGAATCTCTTTTCTATTTTTGGATTCATGTCTGCACGGGAATGACAATAAAATGGGCATCTTTGTTATTTTCAAAAAATTAATAATATGATCATTGAATTAGATAGTATAAGTAAATATTACGAAAATGAAGGAGCAATAACCAGAAGAAATGTTCTGAATGAAATTTCGTTAGCAATTAATCCTGGTGATGCTTTATCAATTGTAGGTCCTTCAGGTTCAGGTAAAAGTACATTATTGAATATTTTGGGCACTCTTGATTTACCTACTTCCGGTATAGTTAAGATAAAAGGAAAAAGTATTCATGATTTTAATGAAAAGCAATTAGCTAAAATCAGAAACGACAACATAGGTTTTATTTTCCAGTTGCATCATTTACTTCCACAACTTAATTTAATTGAAAACATTCTTGTTCCAACCATCCCGCAAAAAGATAAAAGTTTAAAGAAATCAGCACTGGAAAGAGCAATGAATCTTTTGGATAGTGTAGGCTTAGTTGATAAAATACATCAACGACCCGGACAGCTCTCGGGTGGAGAATGCCAAAGAGCTGCTGTTGTAAGAGCTTTAATCAATGAACCTGATTTAATTCTAGCGGACGAGCCTACCGGTTCTCTTGATCAGGATTCTGCTGAAAAATTAGGTGAATTATTATCTGTTATAAATAAGAAACAAAATGTTGCAATGGTAATGGTAACGCATTCTCATGATTTGGCAAAAAAAATGGATAAAATTTATAAACTTGATCATGGCAATCTAACCGATTATTAGAATGACAATAAGGAATTTTATTATAAAAAGTTTTTGGCATTTCAGAAAACAACATCTTGCTGTTTTGGCCGGAACTCTGATCAGTACAGCTGTTTTAACTGGTGCTTTAATTGTTGGTGATTCCGTTAAATTCAGTCTAAGACAAATAGTTGATGCCCAACTTGGAAATATAAAATTCGCTATGCAGACTGGCGATCGTTTTGTTCGATCTGAGCTGGCTAATGATATTTCTAAAGATTTAAATATAGCAACTTCACCCATTTTACAACTCCAGGGTATAACAATTAATACCGAATCAAAATCCAGAATAAATAAAACACAAATTTATGGTATTGATCAAAGTTTTTGGAAACTCTCTAACAAAATAATGCCTGAACTAAGTGGAGATGAAGTAATTATTAGTGACAATGTTGCCCAAAAACTTAATTTAAAAATCAATGATGAAATATTATTACGTGTAGAAAATGCTAATATTATTCCACTAAATGCGCCTTTTACAAAAGAATCCGATCCGTCCGTTTCTTTTAGAGTAATTATTAAAGCAATTGCTCATGATGAAAATCTTGGAAGATTCGGACTGAAGAATATCCAGTCGGCACCATACAATATTTTTATTTCACATGATTATTTATCTAAAAAGCTTGATTTACATGGGTTAGCTAATATTATCATAACTTCTGATAATAAAGAACAGAACCTGAACGTAGATGATCTGAATTATTCTCTAAGCAAAGTATGGCAACTTGAAGATGCAAATATTGTTATTCAGGAGCTTGATGATATTGGAAAATTTGAGATACTTTCCAGCAGAATATTTATTGATCAGCCTATCTCAAAATCTCTGAAAAATCCTGAAATTCCAAATGAAACTATACTTACTTACCTTGTAAATTCTATCCGTTTTAACGAAAAAGAAACTCCTTATTCATTTGTAACAGCTGCATCCACTCTGTTCTTCCCAAATGATATGAGAAAAAACGAAATTATCATAAATGAATGGTTAGCATCAGATCTTAATGTTTCAGTAAACGATACAATTGAAATCGATTATTTTATAATAGGACCATTACGTACACTTGAAGAAAAGACCAAAGAGTTCGTTATAAAAGATATTATACCAACTCAGGGAAATATTGCAAATAAATCATTAATGCCATTATTCCACGGGCTTTCAGATGCGGGAAGTTGTAGCGATTGGGAAACAGGAATTCCTATTGATTTGGAAAGAATTAGAGATAAAGATGAAAAATATTGGGATGATTATAAAGGAACACCAAAAGCTTTTATATCAATTCAAACAGGATTAAATCTTTGGCAGAATAGATATGGAAGTTATACAGCAATCAGGGTTGATCAAAACAATACAGACTTAGATGATTTTAAAAAAGAAATCCTGAATAAATTAAATCCTAACAATTTAAATCTATCATTTACACCTGTTCAAAAGGATGGAATTCGGGCTGCTTCCGGCGGTGTTGATTTTGGTGAATTATTTCTAAGCATGAGCTTTTTTGTAATTGTTGCCGGAATTTTACTTACAGTATTAATTTATTCACTTAATACAGAATCACGCACTGTAGAAACCGGGGTTTTATCGGGATTAGGGTTTAGTAAGAAACAGATTATACAAATTCGCTTTTCGGAAAATATAATAACAGCAATATTTGGTGGGTTTGCCGGAGTTTTTATTGGAATATTGTATAACTATGGAATAATGCTTGCTTTAAATACTGTATGGCAAAATATCGTAAGAACAAATATGCTTAATGTATATATCAGATCATCAACATTATTTATTGGAGCTCTTGGAGGTATTGTAATTGCGTTATTTGCAATATATTTTGTAACAATAAAAAAATTAAAACAACCAATTATTGGACTTATCCGGGATAGTTCATTGTATACACAGAAAGTAATAAAAATTCGTAATAACATAAATAAGCTTGTTGCACTAACCAGCATTTTAATTGTTATAGTACTTGTTTCTTATTCGCTTGTTGCATCTGTCGATCAAAATGCCGGTTTGATGTTATCTGCCGGAGGAATATTTCTGATTAGTTGCATATCTGTAATTAATCTGATTTTTAATAAAACCCGGCAAAATCTACATCATTCTCAACCTGATTTTACTCAGTTTGCTTTTAAAAACGCGGCAAAAAATAAAGGAAGAAGTATTGCTATTATTGCATTACTTGCTCTCGGAACCTTTACAATAATTATTACAGGTGCTAATCGTAAAACTTTTTATGGTAGCGAAAACATAAGACAGTCAGGAACGGGAGGATTTCTGTTTTGGTCTGAAACTACATTACCAATCTTATATAATTTAAATTCAGAAGATGGAAAAAGTAAATTCAGCCTTGATAATGAAGTTGATCTTGAAAATGTTGATTTTATTCAACTGCATGAATTAAATGGAGATGATGCCAGTTGTCTGAATCTTAACCAGGTACAAAAGCCAAAAATATTAGGTGTAGTTCCTGAAGAATTGAATAAACGAAATGCCTTTTCTTTTGTAAAACTCATGAAAGGTATCGATGAAAACAAACCATGGTTAGAGCTAAATAAATCTCATGAAAAAAATGTTATTCCTGCCTTCGCCGATCAAACTGTTATTACCTGGGGATTAATGAAAGAAGTTGGAGATACTCTGATTTATCTGAACGAAAATGGAGAAAATATATATTTAGTTTTGATTGGCGGATTAAATGCTTCCATTTTTCAGGGAAATATTCTTATTGCAGATAATGAATTTATGAAGCACTTCCCCACTGTAAGCGGATCTAAAACAATGTTAATTGACGGGCCTTTAGAAAATAAAGATAAAATTGCTGAACTTCTTAATACTTACCTTCAGGATTATGGAATAGATATTACTCCTGCTTCTGAAAGATTATCTCAATTTTATTCAGTAACAAACACTTATCTTACGGTATTTATGTTCCTGGGTGGATTAGGAGTAATTATTGGAACATTTGGGTTGGGAATTGTTCTCATGAGAAACATTTTAGAACGACGTAGTGAAATTGCATTATTAATGGCAGTTGGATTTTCTAAAAAGAAAATATTTAAGCTAATTTTTATTGAAAATATTTACCTTTTACTTTTAGGTACCGGAATTGGAATTTGTGCAGCTATTATTGGTATACTTCCTTCTCTTATTTCTCCTTCATTTAGTATACCCGTATCTTTTGTTTTATTATTAGTATTATTAGTGTTATTTAGTGGAGTTTTGTGGATTTATTTTCCTGTACGTAATGCCATTAAATCCGGCTTAATTTCTTCTTTAAGAAATGAATAACCTAAAATTTTCATATCAGATTAAACATTAAAACCTAATTAAATTAAACCAAATGAGAAACATAATTCTATTATTCATTTCAGTTCTTTTTTTTTATTCTTGTACAAAAAAAGCTGAAGTAAGCCAATGGCGCGGGGATAACCGTGATGGTATATATCATGAAACCAATTTATTAAGAGAATGGCACGAAGAAGGTCCTGAATTATTATGGGAATATGAAGGTGTTGGAAATGGTTATGGCTCACCAGCAATTACTCGTGATAAAATATTTCTTAGCGGTGAACTTGATAGTTTGAGTCATTTATTTGCATTTGATTTAACAGGAAACTTATTATGGAAATCAGAATACGATAGTTCATGGGTAGTAAATTTCCCGGGTTCCAGATCAGAACCAACTGTGGTTGATGATCTTGTTTATGTTTGCTCACCAAAAGGAGAAGTTGTTTGCTTCAACGCCGAAGATGGAAGTAAGGTATGGTCGTTAAATATGATAAAAGATTTTAATGGTGTAAATACCAGATTTGGATTCGCCCAATCTTTATTAGTTGAAGGTGATAAAATATATTGCTCACCAGGTAATGTTGACACCAATGTAGTTGCTTTGAACAGATTCACTGGAGAGACTATTTGGATAAGTAAAGCCAATGGCGAAAAGCCGGCATTCTGTTCACCACTCCTTATTGAGCTACCAACAAGAAATGTACTTGTAACATTTTCAGAATTCTCAATGTTTGGATTAGATACTAAAACAGGAGAATTATTATGGTTACATGATCAGGATACGCTATGTGATATTCATGGAAATACTCCAATATATGAGGATGGTTACATTTATTATACAGCTGGATGTGGTAATGGTACAGTAAAACTTCAACTTTCAGAGGATGGAAGTCAGGTTAAGGAAAAATGGCGAAATATGGCTATGGATAATATTCAGGGAGGAACTATTAAATTAGGAGATAAATTATACGGTGCTGGTCAGCGAAAAATGATGTTAAAAGTACTTGAAGATAGCACTGGTAATTTTATAGATTCACTTTCTGTGAAACGAGGTGTTACAATTTTTGCCGATGGTCTGTTGTATTATTATGCCGAGCAAGGTGGTTTCATGAGTTTAATTAATCCGGAACCAAAACTTGAACTTATAAGTTCATTTCGTATAAAAAAAGGTACTAAAGAACATTTTGCTCATCCGGTTATCAAGAATGGGATTTTATATATACGACATGGAAATGTTTTATTGGCATATAATATAAGAAAAGAAGAATAACTCTAATTTTTGATATTTATTATTTGAATAATGTTAATTGAAAAAGTGGAGCTATTGAAAAGTATGAGACTTTTCAGCCAGATAGTAAAATTCACCCCAATTGGGGTAAGAGTTATGCAAAAAATATGTTGGAAAAATATTCAATTCAATAAGATTCTAATAATTCACTAAAAAGCCCCAACCCGATTAAAATCCGGAAGAGGCTTTTTTCTTTCAAAGTATTTACCATTAGGATTTTAATTTCAGATAGGATAAACGGGAAAAGAACGCGTTAAATATCAGACAAGCTGATACTTAAAAGTGGAGCTGGCGGGAGTCGAACCCGCGTCCGGACAAGGAATCCAAATGCTTTCTACATGCTTATCTCATTATTGGTTTTCGAGAATAGTCTGGCAAAGAGCAGCCGAACTATACCTTAGCTTCTTAATTTCGCTTAGTTGTCGAAGCGCCAACTAAACTAGTTCAACATTTACGATGCCTCTGAATCAAGTGCGGTTAAACAACGCCCTTTGAGAGACAGCTTGTCCGTAATACCTAGACTACAGATTAAGTTTAATTCACTGAGTGAGATTAAGCAGCAAGCGCGTAATTATTATCGCCGTTTATAAATTTGAGTCCCAGGATTAACGAGCCAAAACACAAAGCTCGACATGCTTACATTCCAATTTACCCAACCGTCAAAACCAAGGCAGCCCCAATTGGAAATGCAAAGTTACAATATCTTTCTATGTATTATTATTTTTTTAGTTAAAAAAAATTAATTTTAGGCTCTCAATTAAATAATTCTAAAATCAATTAAATATGGCATCTAAATTAAAAATTGGTATTCTGCGCGAAACCAAAAATCCCCCAGATAAAAGAGTTCCTGTAACTCCATCACAAGTTGTGAAATTATCTGAACGTTTTCCTGAAGTGGATATTTTTGTTCAACCAAGTGATATTAGGTGTTATACCGACGAAGAGTATCAGTACCTTGACTTAAACATGAAAGAGGATTTAAGCGATTGTGATATTCTTTTAGGAGTAAAAGAAGTTGATCCAAAAACTTTTATTGAGGATAAAACATATATGTTCTTTTCCCATGTAGCCAAAAAGCAGCCATATAACCGAGGATTATTGCAAGAAGTAATCAATAAAAAAATACGTTTAATCGATTATGAGTATTTAACCGATTATGACGAACAACGAATTGTTGCATTTGGTCGTTGGGCAGGAATTGTTGGGGCTTATAATGGATTGAGAGCGAGGGGAATTAGAACCGATAATTTTGAATTAAAGCCAGCTCATCAATGTAAAGATATGGATGAGATGTTTGCCGGTTTAAAAAAGATTAAACTCGAAAAGAAAAAGATTCTTGTAACCGGAGGCGGTAGAGTAGCAATGGGTGCAATGGAAACTTTAAGCCAGTTAAACATAAGAGAAGTAAGTGCTGACGAGTTCTTAAATCAGGAATTTAACGAACCAGTACTTTGTCGTATTGATCCGGAACATTACGTGGAGCATAAAGGAGGAATGCAATTTGATCTTCATCATTTCTTTAAACATCCTGAAGAATATAAATCTTCGTTTAAACCTTTTACAAAAGTTACTGATATTCTTGTTGCATGTCATTTCTGGGATCCTAAATCACCAAACTTTATAACAAAAGAAGACTATCTTGATCCTGAATTTAAAATTACTGTAATTGCAGATGTAAGTTGCGATGTTGATGGTCCAATTGCGTCAACTGTAAAAGCTTCGACTATTGCAGACCCATTTTTTGGTTATAATCCGGTAACCGGAAAAGCAGAACCTCCATTTGTAAGTCCAAAGAACATTACAGTTATGTCTGTTGATAATCTTCCAGGAGAATTACCACGAAATGCTTCTTCAGATTTTGGAAATAATTTAATCGATAAGGTTTATCCATCATTATTTGGTGACGACAACACTGGCATGATCGAAAGAGCTACAATAGCAAAAGATGGGAAACTTACTGAAAGATATTCTTATTTAAAGGATTACTTAGAAGGTAAAGAATAAATATTGAAATCATATTAATAGTCAGCCTTGTCATTCTGAGCTTGTCGAAGAATCTATGGCTGATTTTTTTATTTTATTTTTCTATGAAAGATTTTTTAAACTTTTTATGGTTTTTTGTTGATCTTCCGATCCAAAAATATAACTACCAGCAACCAACACATCGCAACCAGCTTCGATTAACAATTTGGCATTTGTATTGTCAACACCACCATCAACCTCAATTAATGCTTTTGAATTCTTTTGTA
>DAOUTQ010000077.1 GCA_030668615.1 Bacteroidales bacterium
GGAAACATATCAACAGGTTGTACTTTGGTTACTTTATATTTTTTGTCGAATATCTCAAGATCTCTTGCTTGTGTTGCAGGATTACAACTAACATAAACAATTTTCTCAGGATTTGCCTTAATCATGGTTTCAACAACATCGGGATGCATTCCTGCACGGGGAGGATCTGTGATAATTACGTCTGGAGAACCATTTTCTTTTAAGAAATCGTCATTCAGAATGGCTTTCATGTCACCTGCAAAAAAAACGGTGTTTGCTATTTGATTTATTTCTGAGTTCAATTTTGCATCTTCAATTGCATCAGGTACATATTCAATACCAACAACCTTTTTTGCTTCTTTTGCAACAAAGTTAGCAATTGTTCCTGTTCCTGTATATAAATCGTAAACTGTTTCATTTCCAGTTAATCCGGCAAATTCTCTTGCTTTAGAATATAGATTGTAAGCTTGTTCAGAATTAGTCTGATAAAATGATTTTGGCCCAATTCTGAATTTCAGGTCTTCCATTTGCTCATAAATATGATCATTTCCTTTAAAAAGGATCACTTCCTGATCGGTAATTGAATCGTTGGCTTTAGAATTTACAATGTACATTAAAGAACTTATCTCAGGAAAAGTTTCTGAGACATGATTTAACAAGGCTTTAATCTTATTTTTATCGTTTTCATAGAAAACAACAATAGTCATTAATTCTCCTGTTGTTGAAGTTCTGATTATAAGATTTCTTAATAAACCTTCCTGTTTTCTTAAATCAAAATAGGAATAATTGTTTTCATCCGCATATTTTTTTATTTCCAAACGAATTGCATTTGAAGGGTCTTTTTGTAAATGACATTTATTAATATTTACAACCTTGTCCCATATTCGTGGAACATGAAAACCTAATGCATCGTTTTGCTTTAGAGTATCCGAAGTGCTAATTTCTTCTTTTGTAAGCCAACGTTTGTTTGAAAATGTATATTCCAGTTTATTCCTGTAAAAAGTTGTTTCGTCGGATGGTAATATGTAATCTATATCCGGCAATTCTACTTTTGCTATTCTTTGAAGATTATCAATAACCTGCTGGTGCTTGTATTTAAGCTGTTCAGTATAAGGAAGATTTTGCCATTTACAACCACCACATACACCAAAATGTTCGCAAAATGGTTCAGTTCTAATATCTGAATATTTATGAAATTTAACCGGAACGGCTTCTAAATAACTTTTTCTTTTTTTTGTTACCTGAATGTCTACAATATCTCCCGGAACAGTTTGTGTAATAAAAATTACTTTGTTATCAATTTTTGCAATTGCTTTTCCTTCAGCAGCAACGTTTGTAATTTCCACATTTTCAATTAGAGGTAATGGCTTTTTATTTCTTCCCACAGCAAATTGTATTTAAATTTTTGCAAAGATATAATTTAAGTTTAATGGTTTTCGGTAAAACAGTAAAATTGTAATTCAATAAGATAGTTTTGTTCTTGTGTTTGAGAGAAACTGCCAATTAACTGCAAAATTACAAATAACAAAGACCAAAAATCAAATAAATAATAATTTTCAAAAAAAACTAAATATCAAACAGTTTGAAGAATTGAGTATTGTATTTTGGGGCTTATTTGTAATTTATAATTTGTGTTTTGAAATTTCATTTTCATAGTAGCTGGTTAATTTGATTTACTTCCAGAATTAATGAGTGAAATTGAAGTCTATTTATCTTATAATTCTATCTTTGCGGGAAATTATAATATTTTAATATGATTTCTGTTGATCAGTTAACAATTGAATTTGGAGGATTTCTTTTATTTAATGATGTGTCTTTTGTAGTAAATCCAAAAGATCGCATTGGTCTTGTTGGTAAAAATGGAGCAGGAAAATCTACATTATTAAAAGTTTTTATGGGTATACAACCACCAACTAAAGGAGTTGTAACTATTCCTTCAAATATTAGTTTGGGTTATCTGCCACAAAATATGGTTTGCAAAGATTCTAAGACTGTTTTTGATGAAACCCGTGAGGCTTTTTCGGAAGTATTAAATCTTGATGAAACTATAAAGAATATTAATGTACAACTGGCAACTCGTACTGATTATGAATCAGCGGAATATCTAAAATTAATTCATGATTTAACTGAAGCAAGCGACAGATATCATATTCTTGGAGGAGGATCTGTTGAAGCCGATATTGAGCAAACTTTATTGGGTTTAGGTTTTAAAGCAAGTGATTTTGAGAGACAAACATCTGAGTTTAGTGGAGGCTGGAGAATGAGAATCGAACTTGCTAAAATCTTATTACAGAAACCTAATGTTTTATTACTCGATGAGCCAACAAATCATTTGGATATTGAAGCAATTCAGTGGTTTGAAGATTTTTTAATAGACTATCCAGGTGCAGTGGTTTTAATTTCACACGATAGAGCATTTTTAGATAATATCACAAAACGAACAGTAGAAATTTCGTTGGGTAAAATAACCGATTATAATGTTCCATATTCAAAATATGTTGTATTAAGAAAAGAAAGAAGAGAGCAGCAAGTTGCAGCCTACAGAAATCAGCAAAAACTGATTGAAGAAACAGAAGATTTTATAGCACGTTTCAGGTACAAAGCTACAAAAGCAGTACAAGTTCAGTCAAGAATAAAATCACTTGAAAGATTAGATCGCTTAGAGATTGAAGAAGAAGATAAGGCATCGATGAATATAAAATTTACGCCTGCACCTCGTGCCGGGGATTTGGTTGTTAAAACAAGTGGTATAACTAAGAATTATGGAGATCTTAATGTTTTTAAGGATATTGATCTTACCATTTTAAGGGGCGAGAAAATAGCTTTTGTTGGTAGAAATGGCGAAGGAAAAACAACTCTTTCGAGGATTATTGTTGATGATTTGGATTACACAGGTGAATTAAAAATAGGTCACAATGTTTCGGTTGGCTATTTTGCACAAAATCAAGATGAGCTTTTAGATGAGAAAAAAACTGTTTTTCAGACAATTGACGACATCGCAGTTGGTGGTGTAAGACTCAAAATACGAGATATTTTGGGAGCATTTTTATTTAGCGGTGAAGATATTGATAAAAAAGTAAAAATATTATCTGGGGGAGAACGATCCAGATTAGCAATGGCAAAATTACTTTTAAACCCATATAATCTGCTTGTACTTGATGAGCCTACAAATCATTTAGATATGCGCTCAAAAGATATTCTTAAAAAAGCATTAAAAGCATTTGAAGGTACTTTAATAATAGTTTCGCATGATAGAGAGTTCTTAGATGATTTAGTTGAAAAGGTTTACGAATTCAGAGATAAAAATATACGAGAGCATATTGGTGGTATTTATAATTTCTTGAAGAAAAGAAAGCTTGAGAATTTAAAGGAGCTGGAAAAGAAAGAGAAACGATCTGCTGAAAAAAAATCAAATGATATATCTGAAAATAAGCTTAGCTATCTTGAGCGAAAAGAGTTTGAAAAAAAGGTAAGAAAAGCTCAGAGTTTAGTTTCTGAAAGTGAAATTCGAATTGAGGAATTAGAACTTGAAATAAATAAACTAAGTGAGGTGTTGTCTGACCCTGAGAAAATGGAAGATAGTTTATTTATAAAATACGATGGTTTAAAGAATGAATTGGATACAGAAATGAAAAAATGGGAAGACCTTACTGAAAAACTTGACGAATTGAAACAACAGAGAAATTGAGTATCTTTATCTTCAGTTATATTATTTTTTATGATAGCTAAATTCAAATATTTATATTTCTTTATTGTAATACTTATCATTGGAAGCTGTAAGGTTTCTGATAAAACTTCTTTGCCACGAAACCTTCAAAGAATTTATAATCCTGCAAGTACATCATTGCATCCGGAAGCAGAAGTTTACAACATATCGGATTCAAGTTCCCTAATTGTTGAAAAAATTTATGTTAAGGAATTGTTATACAATCAGGCTAACAATGAAAATAAGTTGTTAGCAAGAATTTTGATAAAGTATAATTTGTATGATTTAAATAACAAACAAAAACTTAAAGACAGCCTTACTACAACATATAAACTGGAAAAAAAACCTAACAAATCATTTTATACATTTGAAATTCCGGTAAATGCACTTAAGGGAGAAGATTATTTTTTGGAAATAATTACACTTGATCAGAACAGAAATAGTAGTCATTTTACTTTTTTTAGAATTTCCAGAAGCAGCGAATTTAATAATCAAGACTTTATAATATTTAACAAAAACAATAACGATTTTTTAACAAATCATTTTATTAAAAATAGGATTCCGTTTGGTATAAAGCATTACAAAAAATCATTTGATTCTCTGAATGTATTCTATTTTAAGAAGAATGAATTTATTCCTGAGCCACCACATATTATAGATACAATAACAGAAAGTTTTTTAAATGCCGATACAGCTTGGATTTGTCATATGGATTCGATTGAATATGAAAATTTTACTGAAGAGGGAATTTATTATTTTACATTAGAAGATAAGCCTGTAAACGGAGTTGCTCTTTATAATTTTGGATCAGGATTCCCAATTGTACAAACTCCAGATCAGTTGTTTAAACCATTAAAATATTTAGGAAATAGTGAAATAATTTCTGAGAATGATTCAACGGGAAAAATAACCAAACTAGCGGTTGATAATTTCTGGCTTGATAGAACTAACAATGTAAATAAATCAAGAGAGCTACTAAAAGAATATTATAGAAGAGTTACATTTGCCAATATGTATTTTACATCTTTTAAGGAGGGTTGGCAGACAGATCGTGGAATGATATATATAATTTATGGACTGCCTGATTATTTGTTTAAGGCTGGAGAAGAAGAACGGTGGATTTATAATCCGACTACAATTGGTCCGGGAATAGGTTTTTCATTTAAGTTTAGAAAAAGTCTATTTAGTCTCAATCATTACATTTTAGAAAGAGATAAAATTAAAAATACAGACTGGTTTTGGAATGAGGCAGTTGAAATGTGGAATAGTGGTGCAGTTTTTTATTATCAAAATTAATATATGATGCAAGATAAGGAGTTTATTTTCGGAATTCGTGCCATAATTGAGGCAATAAAATCGGGAAAGCAGATTGATAAGTTAATGATCCGTAGTGGACTAAAAGGTGAGCTGATTCAGGAGTTAATGCCATTAGTAAAAGAATATCAAATTTCTTTTCAATATGTTCCTAATGAGCGAATTAACAGGGTGACAATGAAAAACCACCAAGGAGTTTTAGCATTTATTTCTCCTATTGAGTTTCAGAATATAGAGAATGTTCTTCCATTATTATTCGAATCAGGGAAAAATCCATTGCTTATTATACTCGATAAAGTTACTGATGTAAGAAATTTTGGAGCTATAACCCGAACTGCGGAATGCGCAGCAGTTGATGCAATTATTATTCCGGAAAAAGGATCGGCACAAATCTCCGGCGATGCTGTAAAAACTTCGGCAGGTGCTTTGCTCAAAATACCTGTATGCAGGGTGAAAAATTTACTTCAAACAGTTAAGTTTTTACAAGAAAGTGGAATCCAGATTGTAGCCGCAACTGAAAAAGCAAACGAGTTGTATTACAAAACAGATTTTTCGGTGCCTACAGCAATATTAATGGGAGCTGAGGATAAAGGTGTTGATATGGAATACTTGCGAATTGCTGATCAAATGGTTAAAATTCCAATTTTAGGAAAAATAGAATCGCTTAATGTTTCAGTGGCAGCTTCAATAATGATTTATGAGGCGGTTAAACAAAGAATGGTATAATTTATTTTATTGGAAGTGTAAAGTTGAATGATGAACCTTTATTTATTTCGCTATCAACCCAAATTTTCCCATTATTTTTTTCGATAAATTCCTTACATAAAATAAGGCCTAAACCAGAACCTTTTTCTTCAGAAGTACCCTGTGTTGTTATTTGTTGATCAATTGTGAATAATTTTTCCTGGTCATTTTTATTTATACCAACACCATTGTCAACTACTGAAATTTTAACAAAATCATCTTCATTAACGCATCTAATTGATATAGACTCCCCGGAATGAGAGAATTTGATAGCATTACTCAAAAGATTTCTGATTACGGTTGTAATCATATCTTCATCAGCGAAAACAACAGTTTCATCATCAACTTTTATATTAACTTTTATTTTTTTGTTTTCAATATTAATCATCAGATTGTCGATAGTATTCTCAAACATAGATTTAACTAAAACGGTTTTAGGATTAAATGAAATACTTCCTGTTTGAGCTCCCGACCATTGAAGCAAATTTTCTAAAAGATTGTAAAGTTGCTTTGAAGCTTGATTCATTACATCAATAAATTCTTTACTTTCATTTTCTGAAAATACTTCAAAGTTATTTGATAAAACCTCAGTAAGATTGAGAAAACCTGCTATTGGATTTCGTAGATCGTGTGCTATTATTGAAAAGAATTTGTCTTTACTTGCATTTAAAGCTTTTAATTTCTCACGGTGTACCTCGATTTCTTCTTTTTGAATACTAATCGTCTTTTTTGCTTTCTTTAAATCTATCATTTTCCCAAAGAGTTCAATTGTTCTTTCTCTGAATTTATGATTTGATTTTTCAAGTAATTTCTGATGATTTTCTATTTCTTTTTGCTGCTTCCCCAATTTTTCATTTTGCTGGCTAATGGTCTTCTTTGCTTTTTTAAGATCAACTAATTTGCCAAATAAGTCGATTGTCCTTCCTCGGAACTTTTCACTTGCTTCTTCTAACTTTTTCTGCTCTTTGTCAATACTTAAGCGCTGCAATTCAAGTTCGCGAAATTGCTCAAAAATAATGTCTTGAGCATTTTCAAGATTAGCAATTTTATTAGCAAGCTGTGCTTTTTCTTCTTGAGATTTTATTAAAATCTCATTTAATTCCTGATTTATGGAATTTGTATCTTCTTCAGTAAGATTTAATTCTTGCGGTATTTTGTTTTTACTATTATCTTCTGACATAGATATGTATTATATGCATTGCTATATTGAATGCAAAAAATAGAATTACTTTATTTACGTTTTAAAATAATAAATGTTTCTTTTCTGTTTTTTTCCAACCAGCCTGATAATCATAATTAACAAAAAAGATTTTTAAATCGGCCTGATAGTCATAATTTGTAAAGAAAACTTTTTTACTGGCTTGATAGTCATGATCCGTAAAGAACCATAAACCTTTATTATCTTTTGCCTGATAATCGTATTTAACCTTATAAACCAACAGATCTGCCTGATAATCATGATCAGTAACAAAAACTTTAATATCAGCTTGGTAATCATTACTTACTGAATAAACTTTTTGTGCATTACATATTTGTAAAGATGCAAAAAGTAAAGCAATTGTACATAATGTTTTTATATTCATGCTATTGAGTGTTATTTGTTATCTTCATAAAATCATATCCACTTGGATTTTGAAAAACTCTAAGTTCAAATTCAGGAACAACAGCAAAAATATGATCAAAAATATCAGCTTGTACTTGTTCAAATTTTTCCCATGCTTGATCTTTACTAAATGCATAAATCTGTATTGGTAAGCCATTCTCGGTTGGTTGTAAATGACGAACAATTAAGGTGTAATTTGATTCTTTTCCATGAATTTTTGGGTGATTTTCAAGATATGTTTTAATATATTTTCTAAAAACTCCAACATTGGTTAAGTTTCTTCTGCTAACCTTATCGTTATCATCAATCCCAAGTTTTTTATTATGATCTTCAATTTCATCTTGAATTTTATTTACATAATCCTGAATTGATTTGATTTTTTTAAATTTTTCAAGCATCTCATTATCACAAAATTTTACACTTTTTAAATCTATATAAATAGATCTGGCAATACGTCTTCCTCCAGATTCTTCCATTCCTTTCCAATTCTGAAAAGATTCAGAAATCAACGAATAGGTTGGTACCGTAACAATAGTTTTATCAAAATTTTGAACTTTAACAGTATTTAAGGTTATCTCAACAACTGTTCCATCTGCATTTTTCGAAGGCATTGTTATCCAATCGCCAGGTTTTACCATTTTATTTGCAGAAAGCTGAATACCAGAAACAAACCCAAGAATAGTATCTTTAAATACTAATATTAGTATAGCAGCAATTGCTCCTAAACTCGCTAATAATGCTCCTGGTGATTTTCCGAGAATTACAGAAAGGATAAATATTATTCCGAAAGCATATATAATTATTTTTATACTTTGAATATATCCTTTTATTGGTCTTTCATTTGAAATTGGAAGAGTTAAATAAGCATCATGCATTGCACTTAGAAAAGCATCTAAAACCAACATCCCTGTAAAAATCATATAAATGTAGGCAGCAGATTGTACAAGTGCTGCCGCTTGCGGAAAATCTACTAAACCAATTTTAGCAAAATAGTAAATAACAATTGCCGGAGCAAAATGAGAGAAACGTTTAAATACTTTTCTCTGAAATAACATATCGTCCCAAACATGTTTCGTCCTTTTTATTAAATTCTGAATTATTCTAAAAAGAATTTTACTTGTAATTAAATAAACCAGATAAGATAATAAAATTAGAAGTATAACAATTATTACAGATTTTATTAGAATTGCATATTGTTCTGATAAACCCCAATTAATAAATAATTCTTTAAGTTTTAATCCAAGATTTGAATTCATAGTCTAACTAATGTTTGATTCATGAAATTTTGTAAATTTAACAAATTTAAAAACTTAGTTATGAGATATGTAATATTTTTTCTGGTATTATTTGTAAGTCAGTCGTGTATATCAAAAACAAATTTTGAAAAGTATTTTGAAGACCAATCAATGCGAGTAGATTTTAATTTTAATGGAAATGCAGATAAAGAAGATATTAGACTGGTGAAAATTACAAAGGAACCATTTTGGGGAGGCTCAAAAGTAAACTTGAAAGATGAGCTTAAATATGGCGAATATAAATTTGAAATTATTGATTTAAAAACGAAAGAGCTGATTTACTCTAAAGCTTTTTGTACTTTATTTGAAGAGTGGCAAACTACACTGGAAGCTGATTCTGTTTTTAGGGAATTTCCACAATCTGTTTTATTTCCTTTACCACGAAAACCATTTATATGCAGTATCTACAGCCGAAACAAAGAAGGAAAATTTGAAGAAATTTTCAATTATGAGATTGATCCTGAAGAATATTCAGTTAATTCTGAAATAGTGCAATTTCCATATTCCAAAATTCTTGATAACGGAGATCCATCAACTAAAGTTGATTTGGTTTTTATAGCAGAAGGTTATACTGCTGACGAAATGGGAAAATTTGAAAAAGATGCTAAAAAACTTATTGATTATTTGTTTTCTTTCGAACCCTACAATTCTGTTAAAGATAAATTTAATATCTGGCTTGTAAAATCTGAATCAGAGGAATCAGGGACCGATATTCCGGGTAAGGATATTTATAAGAATACAATTTTAAATAGTAATTTTTATACTTTCGGTAGCGAACGATATTTAACAACAGAAGATTTTTTTGCAGTTAAAGATGTAGCTTCAGTAGTTCCTTATGATAATATTTGCATTCTGGTAAATTCAGAAAAATATGGTGGTGGAGGAATTTACAATCATTATTGCATTACAAGTGTTGATAATGCACTCTCGAACGAAGTATTTATACATGAATTGGGGCATTCATTTGCCGGTTTAGGCGATGAATATTATAATTCATCGACAGCATACAACGATTTCTTGAATCTCGAAATTGAGCCATGGCAACCTAATCTGACAACTTTAGTTGAGTTTGATCTAAAATGGAAATCGATGATTAGTGAGGAAACTCCAATTCCAACTCCAAGGGAAGAACAGTTTCAAAGAATTATTGGTGTTTATGAAGGCGGTGGTTATGTTAGTAAAGGAATGTATAGTCCATTTATGGATTGCAGAATGAAAACCAATAAAGCCGAAGGTTTCTGTCCGGTTTGTAAGGACGCAATAATGAAGATGATATTACAGAAAACAGAATAAAAAAAGCGGCTCAAGAAAGCCGCTTTTTTTGTGTTACTTAATCTTTTCGCACATGTTTCTTTGCAATAAAGTAATATACTACCAGACCAATTCCACCAAATAGGAATATCATTGATAAGTATGCTATAGCTTCATTTAAGTGAGTGAATTCAGCTAAAATTTCACCCATTAAAAACCCAATAGCAATTCCAATACAGAAAATACCATATTTCAAACTTGGAGATACATTTGACTCACTGTTAAAAATAGCGGCTGTCTGACCTTTTTCAATTAAAGCAAGTCTTTCTTTTCTTCTTACATATAAATGGAATATACCATATACTACTGCGAAGAATGCTATCGGAATTAAAAAACCGAGATCGTTCATAATAAATTGTTTTTAGTTTAACATCGTTTTATTGCTATGACGCCATGTTTTTAATTTGGGTTACACTTGGATCAAAAAAAATATTGTAAATTGTTTTTGTTTATTATGTGTAACCTGATTTATATTTTTGCGTCATAGTAAAAAAGAAAAGGATTGAAAGAAGATAAATATTATATTGAGCGTGTTTTAAAGGGTAATGTTAGTGCTTTTAGTTCTATAGTTGACAAACATAAAGGTTTGGTATATACAATAGCATTAAGAATGTTAAAAAATCCTGAGGACGCAGAAGAGTTAGCTCAAGATACTTTTGTAAAAGCATTTAGTTCATTGAAAAGCTTTAAATTTGAATCGAAATTCTCAACATGGTTATACAGAATTACGTATAATGGAGCAATTTCAAAATTGAGAAAGAAGCAAATTGAGCTTGCCGATATTGACAATGGGAATATAACTGAAAGCGAAGTGTTATCTTCCTTTGATGCGATTAGCGATTTAAAAAGAAATGAACAGAAATTATATATAAATCTGGCAATTGAACAATTAAAGGAGGATGATGCCTTAGTGATTACAATGTATTATCTCGAAGAAAGTTCAATTGAGGAGATTAGCGAAATAACTCAATTATCAATCTCTAATGTAAAGGTAAAACTGCATCGCGCTCGAAAAAGGTTTTACGATGAGCTTAAATTGATTTTAAAAGAGGAAGTAAAGGCAATATTATGAACAACAATAAATTAAATATTGACGATTATACCCGTGAATTGGTTAAAAAGGGAGGCGTAGAGCAGCCCGATGCAAATTTCACAAAAAATGTAATGAGCCAAATATTAAAAGATCCTTCTGTAAAACTGAACTTTGTTTCAAAGGATGATAAACAAAGTAATATTTGGCTGATTATTGCTGTAGGAGTAATGATTCTGGGTTACTCAGTTTATTATTTTGTAGCAAATGGATTTAATTTTACTTCTTTAACTGGCTCTATTGAAACTCCCGCTTATTTTAAAGTCCTTACAGATTTTTTCTCAAAATTATTTAACGAATTAAGTTTGTCACCATATATTCTATTAGCTGTTGTCGGTGTTGTTGTTTTAGTTGTTTTGGATAAAACTATAGTCAGGTATTTATATTCGATATAAATTTTTTTAAGTTGCTAATTTAAAGGTCGTATGGTTATGTGACCTTTTTTTATTTTTAATTTAATCAGTAATTTTTTTAGATTTGGTACAATTAAAAATACAAATTGTTAAACAACTTGAACAAAACGGTGAGTAAAAAATTAATAGAAGGTATTCGTAATCAGGATAAAACAGTTCTAAAAAGTTTATATGCCGATTATTTCCCTACTATTAAACGACTCGTAATTGATAATAATGGTACTGAGCAAGACGCAAAGGATGTTTTTCAAGAAGGTATTATAATAATCTACAGAAAAATTAAAGAGGGAACATTCGAGCTTACTTCTTCGTTTAAATCATATATATATTCTGTTTGCAGATTTATCTGGATAAAGCAACTTTCAAAAAATAAGGAAAATGCTGAACAGCAGAATGTATATCTTGAATATGAGGGTATTTCTGATATTAGTAATGATGAATACCAAAAAAACGAAGAGTATAAACTATATCAGTATCATTTTAAAAGACTTGGAAAGGATTGTCAGAAGTTATTGCAATTGTATTTAATGAAAGTACCCTTAAAGGAAATAGCAGAAGAATTAGGAATTGACAGTATGCAATATATTAAGCGGAAGAAATACAAATGTAAGGAGCAGCTTGTAAGATATATTAAAAGTGATCCGAATTATAACGGGAGTGATGGAGAATAAATTTGATTTGATAGAGAAATACTTAATGAATGATATGTCGGTTGGGGAAATCAAGAACTTTGAAAAACAACTATCAGAGGATCCCGATCTTAGAAAGGAATTTTTGTTAAGAAAAAGGATAAATGAAGCAATTTCTGAAGATGATATTATTGAGTTAAGAGAAAGCTTAACCAAAATTACTTCAAATAAAAACAGAAACAGCTTAATTTATTACATTGAAAGACGCAGAAAACTTTTAGCAATAGCAGCAACAATTATTATTTTGATTTCCTTGTCTGTATCATTCTTATTTCCGTTCAGACAATCTTCAGATCAGTTATTGAAATCATATTATAATACATATCCTGCATTAGCAAATGTTAGATCTTTAGAAAGTAATGAAGAATCAGAAGAATTGCTTAAAACGTCTTTTGAATTATACGAAGAATACAATTATAAAAAAGCTTCAGAAACTTTCATAAAAGTGCTAATTATTGATGAAGATAATGTAGTAGCTCAGTTTTATTTAGCTTTATGTGAACTCGAGAATAATAATTTTACAGATTCTGAAGAATATTTATCTGATTTAATTCAAAAAAAAGATCATCTTTTTTGGGAGCAGGCACATTGGTATCTGGCAATGCTTTATTTGAAACTGGAAAATAAAGAAAAGGCAAAATCAATATTTGATAAAATTATTGATGAAGAAATGGTTTATAAGAGCAAAGCAAAAAGAATATTAAGAAAGTTAGATTAAAATCTCCAAAGACGTTTTAGAAGAACTCCTACAACAAGTAATAAAACTAAAAAACTTCCGATTTTAATATACTTTTTATAGGGAAAAAATAGTGTTTCCTTATTTCCAATAACTACATAACCCGACCAAAAATAAGGATGAGATTTAAGCTGATCTGCATTTTTTATGAAATCAATTTTGGACTGTCTTAGCGAATACGATTTATTATTACCGTTTATTAAATTGGAGTAAAAAGAAGTCATTAACTTAACTCCCGAGTTATCTTCAACCGACCAAAGTGTCATTATTATAGATGGACAACCTGAATAAACAAATCCTCTTGCCATACTCAAAACGCCTTCACCACGGTGTAATAATCCACTTCCACTGTTACATGAACTCAATACAGCCATTCGTGCATTTAAATTCATATTATAAAGTTCATATGTATTTAGAAATCCATCTTCAATGCTATCATTAGTTTGTGTAAATACCATTTTTGAATACATGGGGTTTGTATCGTCAATAATAGTATGCATTGCTAAATGCAAAATGTCATAATCACAAGCGAATTTTTTAAAGTTTGTTTCATTTGCATCATTATCTAGGTATACATCACCTCCAATCAGTTTTGAAATAATTTCGACTTCTTCCTTTATACCTTTTAAGGGAAACAGTTTTTCACGATATTTCTGACGAAAAGAAAGATTTTTATTTTGAGCTCCTTTAATATTTTTATAAGTAGGAGCGAATCCTGCTAATTTAGTTAAGTTCTTATTCTCATTGTTATTTTCTTCAAATAGAAAACTGGCCGAATAAGAATAACTGAAATTGTTTTTGTATAATAAATAAGGTAATTTGTTATAATTAATTCTATTAAAAGTGTCTTTATTAGTTGTTAAAACCTCAAAAGGAAGATAAGCTAACTTCCCATCAGGAATAATTATTAATTCTTTGTTTTTTAGTTTATTCTCTAATGGTCTAAGTAGTTGATTGTAAATGTAAAAAGATGATTCATGATACTGTTTGAACTCCTTATATCCATGATTTGAGAAATTATTGTTGGATAATGATTGAAGCAACACATTTAAATGATCATGAAATGTTTGGTCAATGTCTTGTACAAGAATATCAGATTCCCTTTTGCCAATTATAATCGTATAAATTTTATTTTTTGTAAAGAAATACTCAATTAGGATATCTCTTCGATTAAGTTTCTTTTGAACTTCTTCAATCGTTAAAGTATTAGTTAAATGTTTTAGTGTATGATATTTAGTAAAATTATTTTCAAGATAACTAATCAGATTATCAAATTCTTGTTTCTTTTCAAAAAGAAATTTATTCCAGTACTCTAACTTATTATGATCAGGATCTTCTTTCTTGTTTTCTTCATAAATTAGTTCTTCATAAGACCATATGCTTTTTTCAAGTTGTTTTTCTTTAATAATTAAAGAATCTGGAATACCTCCAATATTTAAAGCTTGAATATTTTTTAAGGCTTCGGTTAAAATAGCTGATTTGCCCGATTCACTATAATTAAATGCTTTTTCAAGATATATTTCTTCTCCTGTACTTTTATATAATTTAAATGCAATTTCCAGAGCACTCGAGAATGTTTCAAATTCATTGTCAGCTAAAAAGAGTTTGCTTTCTTCGCTTAAATAACCCAATCTTATTTTATTTATTACATTAATTGCCAGATCATAAGTTGTTAAACTTAAAATGTATTTGTCCGGTTCATTATTTTTATCAGCAAGTATTGACAATGCAGTAGCCTTGTTTTTTAAAGAGCTTAATAAATGTGTTTTGGAAAGAACTCTGTTAACCGTTGGATTTGAATTTATATTTGCATCATTAAATTCTGGTGATAAAGCAATGAGCGATTTCTGGAAATAAAATAAAGCACTATCAGTTTGATTATATTTAATAAAATGAACTCCTAAATCATTATAGCAACCGGATAAATTAGGGTGATTCGATCCATAATTATTCTTATAAATATTTATTGCTAAATTAAAATACTTAAGTGCTTCTTCTTTATTTTTCTGATTTGATAAGAAAATAGCATAATTTAAATTGTAAACGGCATTTTTAATATTGTTCTTACCATATACAGTTTCAATTATATTAATTGCTTTTAAATAATATTGTTTTGCATGATTATAATCTTCTGTTTTTTCATAACATAATGCGAGATTACCAAAAGTACTATAACTGGTCTTTAAATATTTTAGTTTTAAACTTTGCTGATAATATTGAATAGCAGTAAGATAATTGTTGTTCTTGCGAAATATATTTCCAAGATTAGTGTAAGTTGAAGCTATCTGATCTTTAAATTTTAAAGAATCTTTATTAAAAATATTTAAGGCTCTTAAATGAAAATCTTTTGCTTTAGCGTAGTCTTGTTGTATAAAATAGATATTTGCTTTATTCCCATAAATGTATGAAAGTAGAGAATGGTTTGAGTTTAATGAATATATTAATTCTGCATTATTATAACAACGAATTGCATCGTCATATTTCCCGAGTAGTTTATTAATAATGCCTAAGCTTTGGTAAGCGTTTGCAAGGTTTGTACTATCGGTTTGATTATTACTTTTATATAAGTTAACAGCTTTTTGTGAATAGAATAAAGCACTATCAAGATTTCCGATTCTTCCAAAATTTACTCCTTTCTTATAATAAGATTCGGCTTTTTCGAGTGATTTAACAACTACTATACTATCATTTCTCTCAAGAGCTATAATTGATTCTGTCGAGAATAAAAAAATAAGTAAAAATAAAATGAGTCTATAATGCATTATAATTAATATGTATCCAATGTATACTCAAATTTTACTAAAAAGTTTAAAAAAATGCATTAAAATAAATTGCTGTGAATCAAATATTTGACTAAATAAGTTGAAGAAAGTTTAAAAAAAAATGAAAATAGAGGGTCACCTTTTTCTGTTTTTTGGAATAAATAGGTGAGAAGACATTAAAAGGAACTATTAAATAAAAATAAATATTAAAAACAGGAACCATGAAAACATTAAGAAACACATTTGGAAATAATGAAAATAAGAAATCTATGATTATTTTCTCTGACATATTGAACATGAATGAAATGATTTTAATAAAAGGTGGTGAAGGTGACCCTGATGATGATTTATGGCCACCTACAGACGATGATGATAATA
>DAOUTQ010000014.1 GCA_030668615.1 Bacteroidales bacterium
GACTTGGTTGATTTTGCTATAAACTTACAGCAGGCTCATTTCTTAACACAGGCAGTTTGTATTTTGCAGACTATAAGCACTTTGTAACAAACTCTCCGTTTTTAATTGGTGCTTCGGAGGGAAGCATGTTCAGACTGTTGGATTATTATGATTACAGTACAAACAAAAGCTATTTTGAAGGACATGCAAGATTAGAGAATGATAGAATGATCCTGAAACGATTACCTGTTTTGAACAAAACTTTAATGAGAGAAGTAATTTATTTTAATTACCTGGCGACAACCGGAAATAAGCCATATTATGAGATAGGCTATGGATTAAATCAAATTTTCCTCATGTTTAATGTAGAAATTTTTGCAGGATTTAGTGGCTCAAAGCATGAGTACACCGGAATTAAAATTGGAATTCCTTTCGTGGGCCGCAGTGGCAATTCGATTACCATTGGAGGTTAATCGTCGGGTTTCCCTTGAGTTGTCATTCCCGCGCAGGCGGGAATCTAAATACAAAATAAAACAAACGAAATTCTCCAATGGAAGCGACAGGAAGATAGATTATTTCAAGGATTTTTTTATTTTCACCAAATTTTTTAAAAGATGTTTTTTTATAAGTTTTGGCAATAAAAAAAGCTTACCCGATATCAGGCAAGCCCTCTATGTTATTTTTTTAATTATAATATTAAAAATTTACACCTAAAGTAATTGCAAGAGAACCAACCTTCTGATCAAATTTTTCTGTTCGGGAATTGCCGTCTGGATCAGTTATAACGCCCTTTAACTCTGGTTCGCCTAATCCAAAATATCTAAAACCGACATTAAAATGTTCGTAAAAAATAAGTCCGCCGCCTACAGAAAACCCAAATGAAGTATATATATCAAATTCCATCCCCCAGGTTTCTTCGCCCACGGTTATGCCACGGTTACCTGGTTTTATAAAGTTCAGACCTGCTTGAAATGCACCAAAAATTTCTATGTGGTCCAATATTTCTGTTTGATACTTTAAACCTGTAAGTATTGGAAAATTCGATGTAAATTTTGTTGAGACGATACCATTATCAGGCATACCAAGTTCTTCTATAAGAAGTTCTTCTATATAAGATTCATCATGTGTATTCAAAATCATAGTAATGCTGGTAACCCATCCAAGTTCAAGAGCACCAATAGATTTAGTGTATTCTGCACTAAAACCAAATCCTATTTTTGCATATCCTGCACCTTCGCCACTATTATCACCAAAATCGCCGGTAGGAAGAGCTAAAAAACCATATATTAATTCCTGAGAATAGACATTAATGTTATAAAACAAAATAAAGCAAAAAAATGAAACAAGAATTTTTTTCATATTAATTCCTCCCAAGGATTAATAGTTAATTAACAAGTTACACCTAAAAGGGTGAAAAGCAAAATTTTACAAAAGTATTTGATTAAAAGTAGGGTTTGTAATTAAAGTTAGAAATTACTGCAAAGTGAATAATTTACAGGTATACTGAATCTTTTTATTATTTTTACAGATTCTAATATTTTAATAAAGAATGAATACCATTGATCTCGTATTTGCAATTTTATTGCTTTGGGCAGCATATCGCGGATATACAAAAGGTTTTATTGTACAATTGGCAACGTTAGCTGCGTTATTGTTGGGAATCCTTGGAGCGATAATGTTTTCTGACTTTACTTCTGGGCTAATTATTAAACAATTTGATGTTGCTGGTCAGTATTTGCCTATTTTATCTTTTGCCGTTACGTTTATTGTAATTGTGATAGCGGTGCACTTATTAGCAAAAATGCTTAATAAACTTATTGATGCTATAGCTCTTGGGATTGTTAACCGATTATTAGGAGTGCTGTTCTCAGTTTTGAAAATTGCATTTGTTGTAAGTATAATTTTGGTTTTAATAAATAAAGCAGATAATAGATATAATTTTATTCCCGACGAAACAAAGGATAATTCATTATTATATAAACCATTATCTAATTTTGCACCAATGATTTTCCCATATCTGAATTTTGAAAAGATAAAGGAAAAGTTTGAAGAAGAAGAACAGAAAATACCAAATATATCAGTATAAAAACAAACAAAAAACATATAAAATAAAGAAAATGGATACAAAAAAATTAGGATTCGACACAAAGCTAGTACATGCAGGAGATTTTGAAGATGCAAATGGCAGTGCAGTTACACCAATTTATCAAACATCAACATTTGCTTTTAAAAACGCCAAACATGGTGCAGATTTATTTGCAGGTCGCGAAAAAGGATTTATATATACTCGTATTGGAAACCCTACTATTGGAGCATTAGAAGATAAGCTTGCTGAATTAGAAAATGGTTGTGGAGGAATAGCTTTAGCTTCAGGAATGGCTGCTGTAACTACGGTTTATATGGCATTTTTAGGTCAGGGTGAGCATATAGTTTGTACAAGCGCAGTTTACGGTCCTAGTCGGGCTGTTTTGGAAAGTCATTTTGCTAAATTTGGTGTTGAAGCTAGTTTTGTTGACACAGCTAACCTTGAAGCAATAGAAAACGCCATAAGACCAAACACAAAAGTGCTTTATCTGGAAACTCCGGCAAACCCAACAATTGCTTTAACAGATATTAAAAAAGCAACTGAAATTGCACATAAAAAGGGGATAATCGTTGTTGTTGATAATACTTTTTGTAGTCCTTATTTACAAAGACCATTAGATCTTGGTGCTGATGTTGCTTTACATTCATTAACAAAATTCATTAACGGACATGCTGATATCGTTGGTGGAGCTTTAATAGCAAAAGATCCTGAAGTATACCAGAAACTTAGAAAAACTATGATTTACATGGGAGGAAACATGGATCCTCATCAAGCATATTTAGTAATACGTGGTGTAAAAACATTGAGTATTAGAATTGACAGAGCACAAGAAAATGCTATGAAAGTTGCTGAATATCTTGAAAATCATCCTAAAGTTGACTGGGTTAAATATCCTGGATTAAAATCATTCCCACAATATGAATTAGCTCAAGAGCAAATGAGTGGTCCTGGTGCTATGATAAGCTTTGAGCTTAAAGGAGGATGTGAAGCCGGAATAACATTAATGGATAACGTTCATTTAGCATTAATAGCAGTTTCCTTGGGTGGTGTTGAGTCGTTAATTCAGCATCCTGCTTCAATGACACATGCTGGCGTACCAAAAGAAGCAAGATTAGAAGCAAATATTACTGAAGGTCTTGTAAGATATGCTGTTGGTATTGAAAATGTGGATGATATTATTGCCGATTTAGATCACGCATTAGCTAAAATATAAAAATTGTTTTGTCATTCCGGTTCCGGATAGGTATCTGGATACCAGAATCTTTAAGTTTTAGATTCCTGCATGCGCAGGAATGACTTAAAATATATCAATGTTAATAAATTTATAATTGAAAAATGAACTTCGTTGAGGAATTAAAATGGAGAGGCATGTTACACGATATTATGCCCGGAACAGAAGAGCAATTACAAAAAGAAATGACAGGTGCTTACGTAGGTATTGATCCTACTGCAAATTCTTTACATATAGGTCATTTAGTTAGTGTTATGATGCTTAAACATTTTCAAGCAGCAGGGCACAAGCCTTTTGTTTTAGTTGGTGGTGCAACAGGAATGATTGGTGATCCTTCAGGAAAATCACAGGAAAGAAACCTGCTTGACGAAAAAACTTTACGATATAATCAGGATTGTTTGAAAAAACAATTGGAAAAGTTGCTTGATTTTAATTCTGATATTGAAAATAGAGCCGAAATGGTTAATAATTACGATTGGATGAAAGAATATTCATTTCTGGAATTTATTCGTGATATTGGCAAGCATATTACAGTAAACTACATGATAGCAAAGGATTCTGTAAAAAAACGAATTGGCGAAGAATCAAAAACTGGAATGTCATTTACCGAGTTTTCATATCAACTTGTTCAGGGAACCGATTTTTATCATTTGTATAAAGAAAAAAATTGTAAGCTTCAAATGGGAGGTTCCGATCAGTGGGGAAATATTACTACAGGAACTGAACTTATTCGTCGTAAATTAGGAGGCGAAGCTTTTGCACTTACTTGTCCGTTAATTACAAAAGCCGATGGTAACAAATTTGGAAAAACAGAAGAAGGAAATGTTTGGCTTGATGCGGAATTAACTACTCCATATAAGTTTTACCAGTTTTGGTTAAATGTTTCTGATGATGATGCTGAAAAGTACATCAAAATATTTACCATGCTTTCAAAAGAAGAAATTGACGCATTAATAGTTGAACATCGTGCAGAACCTCACCGCAGAGCATTGCAGCAGAGACTTGCAAAAGAAATGACCGTAATGGTTCATTCTGAAGCAGACCATGATACAGCTGTTTCTGCTTCAAAAATATTGTTTGGTAAATCAACAACCGAAGAATTAAAAACAATCGATGAAAAAACTTTTCTTTCTGTATTTGATGGCGTTCCAATGTTTGATGTTGAAAAATCAAAATTAGATGCAGGAATAAATATTTTGAATTTGTTGGCCGAAGAAACTCAAGTATTTCCTTCGAAAGGAGATTTAAGAAGAACAATTAAGGCCGGAGGAGTTAGTCTTAACAAGGAAAAAGTTGCAGGCGAAGAAATAACAATCAGTTCTGAACGTTTACTCAATAATAAATACCTTTTGGTACAAAAGGGAAAGAAAAATTACTTTTTAATAAGAGCAATTTAATTAATTCTGAATTAATCACAATTTAAATAGTTCATCATGCAGGAACAGCCTTATAATTATGATTCAACTGATATTGTGCGGTTTATGTTTAAGCATAAGTGGCCGATAATAATTGTTACACTGGTTGCGGCAGTTGCAGCTATAATTGTTTCATATACAATTACTCCTAAATTTAAATCATCCGTAATTTTATTTCCAAAAACTCAAGTTGCAATTTCACATGCTCTTACAACCTCAGAATTATTAGATCCTGATGATCATATATTGAATTTTGGCGACGAAGAAGCAACAGAACAACTTATTCAAACGCTATATTCAGAAGATATCCGATTTAAGATTATCGAGAAATATGATTTAATTAATCATTATAAAATTGATTCTGACAGTGAATATCCAATGACAAAACTGCATGAAGAGTTTACAGATAATATCAAATTTAAAAGAACAGAATATCAGGCAGTAGAAATAAATGTGATGGATGCTGATCCTGTAATGGCAGCAAATATTGCTAACGAAATAGCATCTTTACTTGACTCTGTTTTAAACCGAATGCAAAATGAAGTTGCAGTAGAAATACTTAAGGTTGTTGAGGAAGAATACAATTTATTGGAGGCTGAAATTCAAGGTATTGAAAATGCTTTAACTAAGTTTAAAGGAAAATCATCAGATCCAAAATATATTTCTTTGTCTGAACAACTTGTAAATGAAAACAAACGGTTTAGTGATATTAAATCAAAACTAACTGAAGCAAGAGTAAATGCAAATCAGAATTTACCTCGAAAGTTTCTGGTAACAAAAGCATATGTGGCAGAAAAAAAATCCTATCCTGTTCGTTGGTTGATATGTGTTGTTTCAACCGTCTCTGCTTTTATCTTTGCAGTTTTAATGATGCTTTTTATAGAGCGATATAAAGATCTTTTAAAAACTAAATAATCGGACATTGTTAAAGGATAAAAATAAAACAGTTTTTTTTCTTATTTCTTTTTTATTTATTGCTTTAAACCTGGTATTTATTGCATATGATTTTTATTATATCGCATTCTTACCTGTTCTGATTTTATTTTTATTTACAGCTATTGTTTCTATCGATAAGATATTTTTAATAGCCGTTTTTTTTACTCCACTTTCAGTTCGTTTAGATGAATTTATACCCGGAATCCCGGTAAACCTGTCATTACCAACAGAACCTTTACTTGCTGGAATTTTGGTTTTATTTATATTCAAATTACTTCTGGATGGAAAGTTTGACAAAAAAATTCTTTTCCATCCGGTTTCTATTGCAATATTTATAAATCTTCTGTGGATATTTATTACCAGCATAACAAGTACAATGCCAGGAGTTTCATTTAAATTCTTTCTTTCTAGGCTTTGGTTTGTTGTTGGAGCTTATTTCTTAGCAACACACATATTCAATAATTACCGGAATATTGAAAGATTTATCTGGCTGTATATCATTCCGTTAGTTATAGTAATAATATATACAAATATTCGCTTGTCTGGTTATGGGCTTGATAATCAGAACGCCTCAAATTGGGTTGTAACACCCTTCTTTAATGATCATACCTCTTATGGAGCTATGCTTGTAATGTTTTTTTTCCCTTTGATTTATTTCGCAACCAAGAATAAAAAGAATACTCTTCTAAAATTTTTATCAATTAGTGTCTTTCTGATTTTTTGTATTGCAATTGTATTGTCGTATACACGTGCAGCGTGGTTAAGTTTATTTGCAGGAGTCGGTTTGTGGATTTTAATAAAACTAAGGATTAAAATCAGGTATGTAATTATTGCCGGAATTACTTTAATTGCATTGTTCTTTGTTGTGCAGAATAAAATAATTTATAATCTTGAAAAGAACGAATCTGAATCTTCCGGGAAATTTTCTGAGCATATAGAGTCAATGGCAAATATTACTTCCGATGCTTCAAATACGGAACGAATAAACCGTTGGAAATGTGCATATAGAATGTTTAGAGAAAGGCCAATCTTTGGTTGGGGACCCGGAACATATACGTTTCAATATGCACCCTTTCAGTTTTCGTACGATAGAACCATTATTAGTACAAACTTTGGTGATTTAGGGAACGCTCATAGTGAATATTTAGGGCCTCTGTCTGAGTCAGGTGTATTAGGAATGTTGTCGTTTATGTTTGTTGTTTTTATGGCTTTTAGAACCGGATATAAAGTATTTCACAAAACAAAATCAAAACAAATACGAAACATTACTTTGTTTATTATTCTTGGATTAGCAACGTATTTCATCCACTGATTTTTAAACAATTTTCTGGATACGGATAAAGCATCAATTCCTGTTTGGGGATTTATTGCGATATTGGTGGCTTTGGATATTAATAAAGAAAGTATTATAGAGCAACAAGGGCAAAAATAAAAGCATAAAAAAAGCCTTTCAATTGAAAGGCTTTTTATTTTTTATGGGTTTCATTAGAAATGAAATAACAATACCAAAGCGCCGCTTGCCGTATTAGATATAGAAAATTCAGAAGAACCTGCATCATAAATTTCGGTTGTTCCAGTTTCCGGATCATAGCTTCTTTCACCAGTATTTTGGTATCCTAAACCAAGTCCAAATTCACCTGCAAGAGATATTTTAGGAGCGAAAAAGTATTCAGCACCAACAAGGAGTCTTGCAAAAACTTCAATTGTGTTTCCTCCTTCTTCGGTATAGCCACCATTATTAATAACAGCATCTTCAAACGTTACTATACCGGTAACATCATTGCCAAAATAATCTGCTCCTGTATAAGGAATTTTATTAAAACCGGCTTCATAACCCCAAAAACCAACTAAACGATTTCTGATAGGCCTGTGCTTTTCAACGCCTAATGAAAGGCCAATATTAAGAGAGTTTTGTTTTAATACATCAATTTCACTTGCATCAACAGGATTCCCGTCTTTTATTGATGAAGATGTATAACCAATTCTTAAGCCCATTCTAAAAGCCTTGTTTTCCTGCACATAATATTTTGCAAATAACTGTCCAGGTCTTTGAGCTGTAAAAGCAAATTCGGGAGCTACGTTAGTGCTGCCAGAAACAAGAGCTAAGTTTCCAACGTAATCCAAAAACGGAACCGCATCTATTCCAATAACCCAATCACCTTTTTCAGGTAAAATTGCTATGTTTTTTTTATTGTAAATCTGATTAGAACTATTCTCTTGCGCATTAATCGAGAGGAATAGAAAAGCCAATAGGGTTAATAATAATATTTTTTTCATATTAATTTAAATTAGTTTATTTTCGTGTGAAATTAGGTTTAATAATTGATTCAACAAAAACATAATAAAAGTAATTAATAACAATGAGAAAAATTCTTTATTTATTTTTAGGGTTAATATTTTTAACTACTATTTCGTGCGAAAAAGATGACGATGCTATTTACGTTAGTCACAAGCTGATACTTAATGCAGAAAGAACCACAGAGTATTATTATGATCTCATAGTTTTTTCTTGGAACGAAGTAACAATGGTTAATCATGAAGGATATCTTTTAGTTAAATTCTATGAGGAACATGACATTACTTTATATGATGATATTGTTGACTATTATATAAATAATGAAGGCTATTACGATTATCCTGATTGGACTGATGATTGTAACGTTTATACAATTTCCACAAATTCAACGTCATATCAATTATATGATTATTCAACAACTGAGGACAAGGACTATTTTACTTTATTGGCATATAATAGTAACGGGAATTATATAGTAAGCAACACTATATATTTTTAGTTTTAAAAAACTAGTAAGGTTCATAAAATCGGTTTATTTAAACCCTTTCTTATTTTAACAATCTTATATTTGTTCAAAACAAATTAGGGAAATGTTAAATCTTATCTGGTTAAATCAAAGTACAATTGATTTTGCGTTACTTATTACAGGAATATTAATTTCCGGCGTTTTATTTTATGTAAGTTTTGTTTCAATTCTCGAGAAAGAATATCGAGCCGCAAGAGTTTCATTTTTGCTTTCAGTAATACTATTTATTCCCCTTATATTTATTTACATATATGATTTTCAGTTTAAAGAGATCGTTTCGAATATTCTTCTTGCTTTTATTGTATTACCCTCATTATTATTATTCTTACCAATTAGGCCCAAAGTAAATGGTGGGTTTCAAATACCTAAACAAAAACATGACGAGCGAGATGTTATGTTTTCACGAAATGAATTAAAACCCGAAACCGAAAACTTCAACATATATTATTCAAACAATCCTGACAAAAAGGATTTAGACGATAAATTCAGAGAAAAGCCAGGCCTGATGTCTTCAGTATCTACTATGTATCATCCTTTTTCATTTGCATCTGCGCATGCAAATTTAGAAGTAATTGAAACCTTAAAACCCATTGTTGATGGTATAGTAAATGAACAGAAAATTAATGTTAATGCTTCCGAAATAAGTAATTACATAAAAATATGGAGTAAGAAACTGGGAGCACATTCTGTTGGAATAACTGAATTAAAAGATTACCATTTATATTCACACAAAGGTCGTGGCGATTTATATGCTAAAGAAATAAACAACAAACATAAATATGCCATTGCCATAACTATTGAAATGGATCATGAAATGATTCAAACTGCACCTAAAGGTCCTGTAGTTATGGAATCGACACAGCAATATTTGAATTCTGGAACGATTGCAACTCAAATTGCATATTTTATCAGAAATCTTGGATATTCGGCACGTGCACATATAGATGGAAATTATGAACTTATTTGTCCTTTAGTTGCACGTGATGCTAGTTTAGGAGAAATCGGAAGAATGGGATTGTTAATGACTCCAAAGTTAGGTCCAAGAGTTCGAATAGCAGTTGTAACAAGCGATATTCCATTGATAGTTAGTAAACCAAAGGACTTAACTTCAATTATTGATTTTTGTGGCATTTGTAAAAAATGCGCAGATATTTGTCCTTCACGTTCAATTTCTTTTAATGATAGAGATAATGTTGATGGTGTTCTTCGCTGGAAAATTAACTCTGAAAGTTGTTTTACATATTGGTGCACATCAGGAACCGATTGTGGTCGCTGCATGGCTGTTTGTCCATATTCACACCCGAATAATTTTATGCACAACTTTATTCGTTGGGGAATTAATAATTCTTACATTTTCAGACGATTTGCACTCTATATGGATGATTTATTCTATGGAAGAAAACCAAAATCCGGAAATCTTCCTTCGTGGATTGATATCTAAACAAAAGTATTATACTTTTATACTGAATTAAATTTACATAAAATGATAAAAAGACTTTTTCATGTTTTTTTGATCTTTCTGGTATTTCATGTTTTTACATATGGAAATCAGACAGACACATTAATTACATATTCTTCAGAAACCGAAGCGATTCAAAAAATTAATGAATTAATAGAGTTGTCAGAATCAAATAGAAACCGAAACCCTGAAAAATCGGTTATTTGTGGCTTATCTGCTATAAAAATTTGTGAAGAAATTGAAAATAGCGAATTGCGATATTTGGCAGAATTTTCAACAGGCTTCGCATACTATATTCAGAATGATTTTGAAAATGCTTTGATTTATCTTAATAATTCGTTGGAATTGAGCAGGATGAGTGAAAATTCTGAAGGAGAAGCGTCTTCGCTAAACCGCATAGGTAATACATATCAGTTAATGGGCGAATTTGAAAAATCATTGCATTACTATGAGCAGGCTATTACCATTAACAGAGGCTTACAGAACCATCAGGAAATAGCAAGAACATTAACAAACCTTGGAAGTGTTTACAGACTATATGGTAATTATGAATTGGCTATTAATCAGCATCTTGAGGCTCTTGGCATGTACGAAGGGCTTCAAAATAACGAAGGAATAGCGTGGTCGGCCTTAAATATTGCGAGATTGTTTAAAATGATGAAGAATTATCAAAAAGGTATCGAATATGTAAATCAATCATTAAATATTTATAAAAAAATTGAAGGTGAACAAGAGCTAAGTACCGGAGTTACTTTATGCCTAAAGGAATTAGGGAGTATTTACTATGAAATGGGAAATTTAATTATTGCTGCAGATTACAGTGAAAAAGTTCTTGAAAGAAATAAAATAAATAATAACAGACTTGGAATAGCAAATTCATACAGTACTCTAGGTAAAATATATTTTGATGAGAGAAATTATAAAAAAGCTGAGAGTTTTTTAATTCAGGCAAAAGAGCTAAAAGATTCTCTAAACGACAATACCGAAACAGCATCAATTTTACGGTATTTAGGAAATATATATTTAATGCAGGGACAAACAACTAAAGCGAGAAGTTATTTAAAAAGCAGCCTTCTTTTTGCTCAAGATCACAATCTGAAAGAAGATATTAAAGAAGCTTATCTTGCTTTATCAGATTTACACGAAAAATTAAGTGATCGGAAAAAGGCTCTTTTCTATTTTAAAAGATACACAAGATTAAAAGACAGTCTTGATAATCAAAAGATTAGTGAGCTGGAATTGCAGTATGAGTTTGATAAAGAGCAACGCCGTGTTGAGTATGTGCAACAACAAAAAGAAATAGAACAAAAGGCAAAACTTCAAAAACAAAAAATTTTCACATTGGTATTTATAGGCGGATTTCTTTTTATGATTGTTTTAGCCATTGTTATCTTTAAAAGCTATCAGGGAAAGAAAAGAACAAACATAATTCTTACACAGCAACGTGATCAGATCTCACACCAAAACAATATTATTACAGACAGCATTGAATATGCAAAAAGAATCCAAACAGCTTTATTTCCTCAACAGAAATTTATGGAAAAAAGTCTGGGAGAGCATTTTATATTCATGAAACCTAAAAACATTGTTAGTGGTGATTTTTATTGGATGGCAGAAAAAGACGATAAAATTGTTATTACTGTCGCAGATTGCACGGGTCATGGAGTTCCGGGAGCATTTATGAGCATGCTTGGAATAGCATTTTTAAACGAAATAGTAAATAAATCCGTTGAATTAACACCGGGGAATATTTTAGATCAACTTCGTGAGAATATTATTGATTCTCTGCACCAGGAATATGGACTTAGGGGTTCTAAAGATGGCATGGATATGGCATTGTGTATTATTGATAAAAAGACATTTGAAATGCAATATGCCGGAGCATATAATTCTGTTTTTATAGTAAGAAAAAAAGAGGTTCAAGAGCTTAAGGCTGATAAAATGCCGATAGGAATTCATGCTGTAAAAATTGAAAAAAGCTTTTCAAATCAAGCATTTAAGCTTGAAAAAGACGATATGATTTATCTTTTTTCTGATGGCTATGTTGATCAATTTGGAGGTGAAGAGGGAATGAAATTTAAACAAAAACAGTTTAAGGAGTTATTAATTAATATTTCTGAAAAGCCTGTTGATACACAGCAAAAATCAATTGAAGAGACCATTGCAAAGTGGCAAGGAGATCAGTCTCAGCTTGACGATATGATGATAATGGGAATTAGAATTTAAGCAATTTGATAATAAAAAAAAGCCCGAAACAATTTGATTGTTTCGGGCTTTTCATTTTAATGTCTATTTATTTATTTCTTCAATAGCTTCAGAAACATTAATAGTAAAATCAGCTAATTTTTCGCATTCACAAAAAAGATCATTATAGATAATGCCTGTTTGATAATCATATTCCTTCTTCTCAACACTTTTCAGGTGTTCTTTTTTAAGTTTTGTTCTGAATCGGTTTATCTTTTCTTCTAACTCCAAAGCAGGATTGATATTGATGTTTTTATATCCATGTTCCATATTTTTTTCCATTTCTGTTAATGACTTTTTAGCCAATTCTAACATCTGAATCACATTCTCTGTAACTGGAGTATTAAAATAAACCTTTTTCTCACTTAATCTCATTAAAGTTTTAGCCAGATTGTAACAGGAATCTCCAATACTTTCAAGGTCTGTTACAACATTAAGCATGGCAGTTATTCTTTTTGATCCTAAAATACTTAATTCTCCTTCAGAAATTTTTGTAAGGTAATTAGCTATCTCTTCTTCCATTCTATCGCAAATCCCTTCGTATTTTTCTATTTTGTCGAAAAGTTTATAGAATTTCTTTTCATTGGTTTCATCAAACATATTTTCTACATAACCATACATTTTTTCTATTCTTTTAGAGAAAACCATTGATTCTTGTTTAGCCTGATGTATAGAAAGTTCAGCAGTTGATAATAGTCCAGTATTGATAAACTGCAAACGAAATTCCTCAGCATCTTCCTGCATTGGAACCATTTTAGTTACAATAAGCTGAATAAATTTTGTAAACCAGATAAAAATTAAAACATTGGCAATATTGAAAGTTGTATGGAAAATAGATAATGCAACAGGAATAGCATGAGGAGATTCATAAGGCGAATTTCCACCAATTTTTAAAATAAACCAGTTAATTCCGGATAAAAAATGTGAAAATATAATAGTTACCCAGATAACGCCCAATATATTAAATATTAAATGGGCTCTGGCAGCTCTTTTTGCCGAGACATTTGCTACTGCAGCTGCAATATTTGCCGTTACTGCTGTTCCAATATTTTCACCAAGAACCATTGCGGCAGCCATATCAAAAGGAATCCATCCAAAATTACACATAACTAAAGTTAGTGCCATTGTTGCACTGGATGATTGAATAATCATGGTTAGAATAGTTCCAATCGCCAAGAAAAGCAAATGAGAAAATATACCATGAGATGTATAATTTGATAAAAAAGCTAATATTTCAGGATGACCATTAATATCAGGTACAGAGCCTTTTAGGAAGTCAAGACCCAAGAAAATCATAGCAAATCCGATAATAAACTCGCCCCACGATTTCTTTTTACTTGTTTTAGAAAAAAGCAAAGGAAATCCTAAACCTATTAAAGGCAATGAAATAACACTTATTTTAACTTTAAATCCTAAAATTGAAATTAACCAGGCAGTAACTGTTGTGCCAATATTTGCACCCATTATTACACCAATAGATTCTGTTAATGAAAGTAAACCAGCATTTACAAAACTAACCATCATTACTGTTGTAGCAGATGACGATTGAATAATTGCTGTTATTAATAATCCCGTAAAAACACCTTTTACAGGATTAGAAGTCATTTTTGCAAGAATAGTTCGCATTCTATCACCAGCAACCTTCTGTAAAGCTTCACTCATTAGTTTCATTCCATATAGGAAAAAACCTAGAGAACCAACAAGGGTAAGTATATCAAGAAAACCGTATTCCATTGATTTAAGTTTTAAAGTATGATACAAAACTATAAAAAAGAGTAAATTATCATAACATTAAATCGATATTTAATTAAAAATATAGTGAAATAGCTGTATTTATTTGTTTGTGAAATCAGGATATAATCATAATTTTGAAAAGAATTAAAACTGAGATAAATGTTTTCTATTAAAGAATTGCAGGAAATAATAAATACTAAAATTGCAAGCGAAAAAATTGGTCGTGAACCATTTTCCTTATACGATCCAATAAACTATACATTGGAGGCTGGAGGAAAAAGAATTAGACCAACCCTAGTTTTAATGGCATGTAATTTATTTTTGGAGGATATTGAACAAGCAATAAATCCGGCAATAGGATTAGAAATATTTCACAACTTCACATTGCTTCACGATGACATTATGGACCATGCGGATATTCGTCGTGGAAATCCTACAGTACATAAAAAATGGAATGAAAATACAGCTATACTTTCGGGAGATGCAATGTTTATTAAAGCATACGAATATTTCTTAGATTGTGAATCGCCGAGTTTTCGTGAGGTATTGAAGGTTTTTAATGAAACTGCACTTGAAGTGTGTGAAGGCCAGCAATACGATATGGAATTTGAAAATAGAGAATTTGTTTCGGAAGATGAATATCTTCAAATGATCAGATTAAAAACATCGGTTTTATTGGCGGCAGCTCTAAAAATAGGAGCACTCATAGGTGGTGCAGGACAGCAAGATGCAGAATTGTTGTATGAATTTGGAATAAATTTAGGACTGGCTTTTCAATTACAAGACGATTTGCTTGATGTTTATGGAGACGTTCATGTTTTTGGGAAAAAACCAGGAGGTGATATTGTAGCTAATAAAAAAACATTTATGCTAATTAAAGCCTTAGAAATTTCCAGTTACAACGAGCGTAAAACACTAAAAACCTTATTGTCTGATAAACAGATTAAAAACGAAAAAAAGATACAGGCTGTTACTCAAATATATAACAAAATAAATATTAAGCAGATAGTTGAAGGCCGAATTGAACAATTTAATCAAGAAGCTATTGCATTTCTTGAAAAAGTTAATGTTGATAAGGATAAAAAATTTGAACTTAGAATGCTTGCAGAAAAACTGATAAAAAGGATAAGTTAAAACTCATATATTAACCCAGGACTAAAAACAAGTTGATTTGTTTTAGCGATTACATATTTTACTTCTGCAAAAAACAAGGTTCTTGTGCCAACATTAAATTGCATTCCCGCGCCAACATTTCCTCCTGGAACAAACGTAAATTCATTTACATCAAGCTGTGGAAGACCAACAGAAGAAACGAGGGTGTTTGTTATGTTCCATCCACTTATATGGCCACCTACAAGCAAATAAACATGATAATTACTTCTTGTTTTTGAATTTAATATGTAATGAGCATTTAAATTAAATACAAATACGGTTGTTTTAGATTCACCTCCAGCAATAAAAACTTCCTTATTAGGCAGATAGAATTTAAAATCAGGCACAAATTTTATTTTTTTATTAAAGTCATAACTTGCTCTTAAATCAATACCAAAAGATTTATTGTAATAGTAATAATTGTCAAACTCATATTCGCCACCTGTAGTCAGAGCAATTCCACCACCAATATAATTAAACTGAGCATTTGCAGCGTTTGCAGAAAACAATATTGCAACAAACACAGAGAAGAAAACAATTATTTTATTCATATTACTAAATTAAAAAGGGGATATTCTGAATTGAATATCCCCGCAAATTTATATGATAAAAACTTATAATTCAAATAAAACACCAAATGTAATTTCTGCTTGATCGTAGCTACTCATAACATACTTGAACTCACTAAAAGCCTTCATTTTATCTCCAAAATTATAAATAGCTCCAACACCGGCATTAAATCCTGGTTTCGTACCAGAAACTCTTGTTGAAGTGCCCAAAATTGTTGTTTTGGCAGTATAACTGGCAATATTTAAGCCACCTAAAGCATAAAACTCAAATTCCGACATTTCATAAAATTTATAATGTCCATCAATATCAACACCCCATCTGTTATAAGTAGTGTTAACTGTTGTTGAAGGAACAAATAATGTAAAAGCAGCTGACGCACTTAAATTCTCAAGTAAAAAACCCATTCCGTATGTTCCGTTTAATTTTAATCCAATATTAGGACGATCGGTTCCAATTACCACACCACCACCAATATTAATAGGTTGAGCATTTACTTTTACAATTAATAAAGTGCTTAGCACTATAGTTGAAATAGTTAATTTTAAGCCAAGTTTTTTCATTTTTTGATAAATTTAAAATGTTAAAAAGTTTCTTCTTTTTCTGTATACACAAATACCATGCTACAAAAAAAGAAAACGAAAATATTAAAAAAAACGTATCGATGTATCTAAAAAGTGATTTAATCGTATAAAAATTATAAATTTGTAAAAACACCTTTTAATTATTCCAAAAATTCACAACATGGCAAATAATTCAGGTAAAATAATTCAAGTTATTGGTCCCGTTATCGATGTAAGTTTTGAAAGTTCAATTACAGATCTTCCAAATATCCACGATGCTCTTGAAATAAAACGTGACGACGGTTCTATAATAGTTGTTGAATGTCAGCAACATATTGGAGAAAATACAGTTCGTTGTATTGCAATGGATTCAACAGATGGTTTGTATAGAGGAATGGATGTATTAATAACAGGAGCACCAATTAAAGTTCCTGTAGGGGAACAAGTAAGAGGTCGATTAATAAATGTAATCGGAGATCCTATTGATGGAATTGGAGAGCTTGATAAAGAAGACGGTTATCCAATTCATAATCAACCACCACGATACGTTGATCTTACAACAGATAAAGAAGTGCTGTTTACAGGTATTAAAGTTATTGATTTAATTGAGCCATACTCAAAGGGAGGAAAAATTGGCTTGTTTGGTGGTGCTGGTGTTGGTAAAACGGTATTAATTATGGAAATGATTAATAATATTGCCAAAGCTTATTCTGGAACAACTGTTTTTGCCGGTGTTGGTGAAAGAACTCGTGAAGGAAATGACTTATTACGTGAAATGATTGAATCCGGAGTTATAAAATATGGAAAGGAATTTGTAAAAAGCATGGAGGCTGGTGGTTGGGATTTATCAAAAATTGATAATGAAGAGTTAAAAAAATCGCAGGCAAGTCTTGTTTTTGGTCAGATGAACGAACCTCCAGGAGCACGTGCAACGGTTGCGTTAACAGGATTAACACTTGCAGAATCATTCCGCGATGGTGATAAAGAATCAGGAAAAGGAAATGACATTTTGTTTTTTATTGATAATATTTTCAGATTTACTCAAGCAGGCTCAGAAGTTTCTGCTTTGCTCGGAAGGATGCCCTCAGCTGTTGGTTATCAACCTACACTTGCTACTGAAATGGGCATGATGCAAGAAAGAATTACATCTACTAAGAATGGATCAATTACCTCGGTTCAGGCAGTTTATGTCCCTGCCGATGATTTAACAGACCCTGCTCCGGCAACTACTTTTTCGCATTTAGATGCTACAACAGTATTAAGTCGTAAGATTTCTGAGCTTGGGATTTATCCAGCAGTTGATCCTCTTGATTCTACATCGAGAATATTAACACCAGAAGTTGTGGGTGAAGAACACTATAATACAGCTCAAAATGTTAAAGAGATTTTACAAAGATACAAGGAGTTACAAGACATTATTGCAATTTTGGGTATGGACGAACTTTCTGAAGAAGATAAGTTAATTGTTCATAGAGCAAGACGAGTTCAGCGGTTTTTATCACAGCCTTTTCATGTTGCAGAAGCTTTTACCGGACTTAAAGGAGAACTTGTTAGTATTGAAGATACTATTAGAGGATTTAAAATGATTATGGAGGGTGAGGTAGATAAATATCCTGAGGCCGCATTCCAGCTTGTTGGAACAATTGAACAGGCAATAGAAAAAGGTGAAAAAATGCTTGCTCAAGCCAGAAAAAAGGAATAACTTACATTCTAATTATTAGATTTTTATGTATTTAGAAATTGTAACACCAGATAAAAAAGTATTTTCAGGAAAGGTTAATTCTGTTCAGGTTCCGGGGAGCAAAGGTTCTTTTGCTGTGTTGGAGTTTCATGCGCCTATTATATCAACCCTTGAAAAAGGACGAATAAAAATTACAGAAGGAAGTGCAGAAACTTTTTTTAAAATTAGTGGTGGTGTTATTGAGGTAAAAGACAACAACGTAATTATTCTTGCTGAATCTGTATTAATGTAATTTACTGCAAATGAGATTTGTATTTATTTTCATATTTTCATTATTGTTTTTTGTTTCCGAAGCTCAGGAAAAGGTCACTTTTGCTGCTTCTGACGGACTTCAAATAACTGCAGACCTATACGAATCAAATAAAGACAAACCATATATTTTACTTTTTCATCAAGCTGGATATAGCAGAGGAGAATACAAGCAGATTGCAGAAAAAATCATCAAATTTGGGTATAACTGCCTTGCTGTAGATCTTAGAGCCGGAGGAGAGGTTAATTATATTCAAAATCACACAGCGTTATTAGCTATACAACAAGGATATCCTGCAGATTATTTAAGTTCTAAACAAGATATTCTTGCAGCAATAAAATGGGTTAAAGAACGTAGTGAGGAACCTGTTATTTTATTTGGCAGCTCATTTTCTGCCTCTTTATGTTTGCTTATTGCTAAGGATAATTCTGATGTTAAAGCTGTAATTGCTTTTAGTCCCGGTGAATTTTTTGAACCAGCCTTAACCATTCAAACAGAACTGTCAAATCTGAACAAACCTGTTTTTGCAGCTTCATCAAAACGTGAAAATTCGTACGTAAACAAAGTTTTAAAGAGTATTTCTTCCGAAAACAAAACAATATTTACTCCCGAAAAAGGAGGAGAACATGGTTCAAAGTCTTTATGGAAAAGCAATCCCAATAATCAAGAATACTGGCTCGCACTTACCATGTTTTTTAGTAAAATTCGGTAATTGAATTAATAATACATGAATAAGTCAGAATTAATAATTAAGATATTCTGGCTTTTTTTATTTTCTCTATGTAACTACAAAAAATTAAAAGCTTTTTTATCTTTACATCATTACAAAAAGACTAATAGAATTCTTTTAATATTACAGAATGAATAAGATAAAATTTTTAATACTCCGATTTAGCTCTATAGGAGATATTGTGCTTACAACACCCGTAGTTAGAAATCTGAAAAAACAGGTTGAAAATGCAGAAATTCATTATCTTACAAAACCTCAATTTAAATCAATTGTTGAGAGTAATCCGTACATAGATCAAGTACATGTATTAAAAAGTTCTGAAAAGGAAACGATAAGAGAATTGAAATTAATGCATTTTGATTATATTATTGATTTACACAGAAATATAAGAACTGCAAGATTTAAAAATCGAATTAAGATTATTTCTTTTTCTTTTGATAAACTGAACTGGGAAAAGTGGCTCTTGGTCAACTTTAAAAAGAATAATATGCCCGACATTCATATTGTTGATCGGTATTTAGAAACTCTGAAAGTTTTTGATGTTAAAAATGACAAAAAAGGATTAGATTATTTTATTCCTGAAAAAGATGAAGTTGATCTTTCAGATATATCAGAAGAATTAAAAGATGGTTTTGTGGGAGTTGTTGTAGGAGCATTTCACAGTACCAAAAAACTCACCAAAGAAAAGATTATTTCGATATGCAATAAGCTTGAGAAGCCAGTATTGTTAATCGGTGGCAAGGAAAATAGAGAGGAAGCAGAAGAAATAAAAAATGCTGTAGATAAAAATATCTATAACACGTGCGGAAATTATAATATCAATCAATCTGCATCTTTAGTAAAACAGGCAAATGTAATTTTAACTCCCGACACTGGTTTAATGCATATAGCAAGTGCTTTTAGAAAGAAAATAATATCTGTTTGGGGAAATACAATTCCTGAATTTGGTATGTATCCTTACTTACCGCATCCAGATTCAGAAATCATGGAAGTAAAAGGCTTAAAATGCAGACCATGTACAAAAATAGGATTTACAAAATGCCCTAAAAAGCATTTCAAATGCATTAACGACCTGGATGATAATTACATATCGGAAAAAATAAAGGCTGTATTTTAGGATTATTTACTTATATTTTTGTAATTTACCCCAATGCCCCATAGTTTAAATAAAATTTTATAGATGATAACATATAATTTTAATAATGAAACAGGAATGCTTGAAACAACATTTGAGGGTAAGATTACTGTTGTAGAACTTATTGATTATATAGAATCAGTTAGAGATGATAATACTCTTCCTAAAAAGTTAAAGATTTTCTCAGATGGTTCTAATGGAAGGTTTGCAACTAAGGTTAATCCAAAAGAGCTGAAGCGATTTTTAGATATAAACAAGGTAACATTAAAACAAAAGGATTTTATATATGATGCTTATGTTGTTTCAGGCTCAGTTGAAATGGCTTTAGGAATGCTGTATAAGAATTTAATAAAGATTAAGAATTATAAGTTTAATATTTTCTCAACCAAAGAAGCAGCGTTAAATTGGCTTAATGAGGTTTAATTTTAAAAGCTATATCTAAACCGTAAAAACATCATTGTCATTTTATCGTATTTATCTCCAAAAGTTCCTTCAAATCGTTGTCCGTATATAGCAAATCTAAAATTATCACTAACCGAATAGTTAAGTGAAGGCATTATAAAGTATCCATTACCCAAAGAAGGGAAATACATAACAGAAATACTACCTGAGAGTAATGGATGAATAGGATAAGATATTTGCCCAAACCATGAGAACTTGCTATATGATGTTGTTTTTACTGATAATGGCATAAAATATAAATCGTTAAAGCTATTTAAGTTTAATTTGTCAAAATAACCATTGTAATTAGCTTCTAAAGAAATGTTTAGTGAATTTGAAAACAAATAACTAAATCCGGCTGAAACAATAGCAACACCTGTTGAATCTGAAAAATTTTCTTGTGGATGGAAATAGCTTATTTCACCATTAAATCCAAAATCCATTATGCTTCCAGACCAACCTGCTCCAATCACATAATCAGATGTATCAATTATTCCACCAATTAGTTGAAAGTCGTAGCTCCACTTATTGAATCGATATAATCCGGCAGCTGTAATATTATTATCTTTATCAATCTTTACTGCAGCTTCTGCAATAGAAGTATAATTAGGATAATATTGAATTCTTAAAGCATCACTTCCTGCTCGTTCTTCGTAATCGAAATCAAAAAACGAATAAGAATTAAAAATGTCGTTTGGATTCCAGGCGAATGATTGACCCCAATTTATTCTTTGTCTCCCCAAAGTAATTACCCACTTATTAAGGTTTAGTTCAAGATAAGCTCTGTCAAATGTGGTATTTAACACATATGAATTACCATCGGTAATATTATTTGTTAGAAAATTTAAATAACCATTATCTTCTTCAAGTGAATTAGCGTAATTAGGCATAAACTTTACTAAATCACCATATATTAATCTGTTTCGCATATCTAAAGCAAAGGTTAGTTTATCATTCACATACCATTTGTAATTCAGTCGATTATGAATTAAATTATCAACCAGCCAAACAGAATCAACACTATTGAACATGGCGGTATTCATATACTTTACATAACCGTTTAATTGCATGTTTGAAAAAACGGATTGCTGGCTATTAGCATTATAAGCTATTATTAGTAGAAACATTATTATTAAAAGCTTTTTCACAATTTTCAAGTTTTACAAGATGCATGATTTAAGATACAAGATGCATCGCTGATCTTTATTTATCTGAAATATGTTGTTTTAATACTGATTGAGAAAAATTGTATATCATCTTACTTCGTTTGATATACTCAGAATTTAGGTAGTTGTATTTTTCCTTATCAATTAATGATTTCGTTGCAAAAAGGATATCAAGATGGTAAATTGTTTCATCACATACAGCATGAGAAATAGTTAAAGATCTCAAGAAGTCTTTTTTATGTGAACGTTTGCCAAACCCTTCTACTATGTTAGCACCAACAGATTTTGATGATCTGCGAATCTGACTTCCTTCTTCGAAAAGTTCAAATTTTGGAAGTTTTAGAGTTATATTATGTATTTCAACAGCTAATTTAAAAGCCAACTTATAAATTTCTAAGTCTCTATAATTCATTATTTATATTTTAATATTGCACTTTTTATCCTGAAGCCTGTATCCTCTATCCTGAATCTATAGCCTCCGTTCATCAGAAACCACATGTCCATCTTCAACTGTTATTACTCTTCGAGCTTTGTTTACAACTCTTTGATCATGAGTAGAGAAAATGAATGTTATATTTTCTTCTTTATTAAGTGCTTCCATTATGTCAAGTAAAGTTTCTGTTGATTTAGAATCAAGATTTGCTGTGGGCTCATCAGCCAGAATAAATTTAGGTTTTGAAGCCAAAGCTCTTGCAACAGCAACTCTTTGTTGTTGTCCGCCAGATAATTTGGATGGTCGGCTATTTGCTCTGTCAGCAATTCCAACTGCAATTAGCAATTCCATTGCACGCTTTCTTCTTTCGGCTTTCTTTTTACCTTGAAGTTCCATAATGAATTCAACATTTTCTATTGCAGTTAAAACGGGAATTAAATTATAAGCCTGAAAAACAAAACCAATATTTTGTAATCTGAAATCGATTAGTTTTGAAGAGCTAAACTCTCTAATGTTTTCATCGTTTACTATTATATCACCCTCAGTTGGATTGTCTAAGCCTCCAATCATGTTTAATAGGGTTGTTTTTCCTGATCCTGATGGACCAACAATTGCGGCAAATTCGCCTTGTTCGAATGATAAATCGATATGGTCAACAGCTTTTACTTGTATTTCTGAGTCATTGTATATTTTAACGAGATTCTTTAATTCTAATACTTTCATCTTTTTGAGTTTTTGGCTCTTTGCTGTTAGCGAAAACAAAGAGTTATGTTTTTATTTTTAAAATTCATTGTACTTATTGCTAAAGGCTAATAGCCTTTAGCTTGTAATTTACTCTATTCTTAATGCTTCTGCAGGATTTAATTTAATTGCTTTTCGTGCAGGATATATAGCAGATAGGATACCGGTAATTATTACTAATATGGTTACAGTAATTACAGAATCTATTCCTATTGTTGGATAAACCATGGTGTCAAAACCAGCAGAGCTTAATCCGTCGGCCCATAATGATAAATCAAGTCCGGTTTTACCGGTAATAATTGTTAAACCAACAGCCAACGCTATCCCTATAACGCCACCTACCAGAGAAAGAAATATGGTTTCGAGAACAATCATTGTAAATACTCGTAATTTATTCATCCCAACAGCCATTAACATCCCTAATTCTTTAACTCGCTCAAGAATAACCATTAGCATGGTGTTAACTATACCAAAACCTAAAGCTAATAATATAATAATAACGAAAATATAAATCATAAACTCCATACTTTCGTTCATCATTTTCATGTCGGGCATAAGTTCTGTCCATGTAAGAGTTTGTAAGTTGGGATATTCTGATTTCAACTGAGTAGCCAATTCATTTTCCATATTATTCTCGGTCATTCGAATTGCTAATTCATGAGCAACATTATCTTCTATCTTAATTAAATTTTGAAGATCTTCTACTCTGACAAAAGCACGCATTTCATCATAAGTTGAATTTGCAGTTTTAAAAATCCCAGCAACCCTGAAAGATCCACCGGAAAGTGTTCCGTCCATTTCAGTAACAGTAACTACAATTTTTGACCGAACCTTAACTTTTAACTTCTTAGCGAGTTTTTCTCCAATAACAATTGGATTCCTTTTTACTCCTTCGAAATAGGCTCCATCAATTATTTTAGTGTGTAAGTTGGTTACCCTTTGTTCGTTTTCTGGATCTATTCCAACCATTTGTACACCGGAACCTGTTTCAGCTGATGAAATCATACAGGTTGCAATAATACGAGTAGAAACACCTGCAACATTGGGTTTCGATTCAATGTTTTCTTTAATTGTATTTATATCAGTGATGTAATCTTCTACTTCACTTGTTTGTATATAATCGGCGTGATGAATTTGAATGTGAGAAACTTCAGTTTTTATTACATTATCTACTTTTTGGTTAAGCCAACCAAGCATAAATGCAATTGTAAAAACTCCTGCAAAAACACCTAATGCAATTGCTGAGATTATTACTAAACTTCTGGTTCTGCTTCTCCACACATTTCGCCATGATACTGCCCAAATCATAATTTCTAATTTATATGGTTATTTTTTAAGCTCTAAGAGCTTTTGTAACTTTTAAGTTTTTTACCTTAAATATTGGATATAGCGATATAATTAATGTCATAATAAATACTGCTAACACCTGATTTGTAAATACCGCCGGTGCTGTTCCAAAACACATGAAAGGTTCAAAACCAAACTGTACATATGCATCGGCAAGATCTGGAGGTAGTTCAATAGGGTTTTGTACAAGCAATAATATAAGCGGGATACTTGCTATAAATCCTGATATAACTCCAACTATTCCAATAAGAATTGTTTCGTAAAAAAGAATAACAGCAAGTTTATATTTCTGCATTCCTACAGCAACCATAACCCCTAATTCTCTTTTACGTTCGGCAACCATCATAATAATAGTACCGAAAATTCCAAATCCAATTACTATGTAAAGAATAGCTTTCATTACAATTCCGCCAGACTTATCACTGTCGATAAATTGAACTACTGCAGGATTCAGCTCTTGCCAGCTCAAAACATTATAATTGTCGCTTAAAGATTTATCCAGTTTTCTAATTGCCGGAGCAACATCGGTATAATCATCAACCATTATCATTAATGATGTTATCATATCCTCGGCAGAATAGAATTGTTGAGCAAGATTAATATCCATAAAGACACCTAAACTATTCATTTGTGGAGTAGAAAATTTTAAAATTCCTTTTACAGGATACGCACCTGCAGCAGTAACTCCATGATATCCTTGACTAATTAAGATGATTGTATCGTTAACATCTAAATTTAAGTGTTCGGCAATATTATAAGTAAGTAAAATTCCCTGATCACCGGTTGTAATAAATTCACCTTCGTGAATCCAGTTTTTAAGATTTGATGTCATATTGTCCTTTTCAGGTTCAATTCCAATTACAGCACCGCCACGAGTGTTTGGTCCTGATGAGAGTAAGGCAAAAGATTCTAATCTTTTTGCTGTAGTAGTAATTTCTGGAATTTTGTCTACTGAAGCTATCAATTCTTCCGTAGGTGAAAATATATTATTGATAGATTTATTATCTTGAAATTCCGGATGTTGAATTTGTAAATATCCGGAAGATAATTTAACAGACATATCAATCATACTTCCATAAGTGCCATCTTGGAGAGAGCTCATTACTGTTGATATAAGTACACCAAAGAATATGGATGCAACAGTTATCAGAGTTCTTCTTTTATTCCTCCAAAGATTTTTCCAGGCCATTGAAAATGATTTCATCATTTTAATTAATAATTTATAGTTAATAATTAGTAATTTTTAGATTCTTTCGATGATTTATAGTTGTTGTTTAAAATGTGTGTAACAATCATATTTCGACAGGCTCAATATGACATTACACAAATTTCAAAGTGTCACACTGAGTTTATCGAAGTGTGCTTTTATTGTATTATTCATTAATAATTATCTTAGTCTTTTCATGTTTTGTTGTGAGAAAAATGAGTTTTGTATAGAAACGTTAAATTTGATTTCATCAATAACTACAATAGTTTTCTGATTTTCTTTATCAGCAGGAATAATTTCTATTCTCGATGGAATTTTTCTATCGTCCATCATTTTAACTTCTGTCCCGAGTTCAGTTTTTACCAAATATTCATCTTCATCGTAATATTCCGATTTCATCATTAAATATTCATCTTTACTTATCCATTTAATGATTTTTCCCCAAACAACAGCAGCTTCTTCTTTTGGAAGCATTTCAATTTTCCAGCAATCCCAGCCATCAATAGTTTCAGAACCAATCATTTTATGATCGAAATCAACTACTAAGGATGATTCTTTAAGAATGTCATCATTGGTATAATCAGAGCCCATCCAACCGTCAACCATCATTGATGGAGGAAGTTTTATCATTCTACTAATTGTTGGCATCCAGTTCCACATTTCTGTTTCGCGTTTTAAAAATGCTTGTCCCTTTTCTTTAGCAGGGGCTGTTATAAGTGTCATCGAATAATCTCTTTCTAAAGTCCATATTTTAAATTGAATGGTCCGTTCCCAGGTCGGTCGTACAATGGTCATTGTCATTGTTCCCTGACTTGACTTTTCGCCATTCCATTTTTCATCAGCTTTTCTAACAATCTCTTTTGCATCTTGTCCAAATGCTGATGTTAAGTTAAATAAAATCATTACCACAAGCAGTACTGATTTTAGTGTTTTAATTGTTTTCATAGTGTTTAACATTTTTTTGAATACATTGATATTATTTTCTTTTCTACCGCATCAATAGGGTAGTTATCCGGATCTGAAACATAAGTCATTCCAACACCATCGAGCATTGACTGGAAAAAGTAAACTTCGGCTTGAGGATCTTCGTAACCCTCGCGCTCGAAATATTCATATAAAGTTTTGAAGAAAGGCTCAAACATTGCCCATAATTCATTTTCAAATAGTTTCAATACTGGAGTTTGAGCCATTAATGAAAAATACAATCTATAATAAACAACATGTTCCTTTATGGTTTTAACCATTTGTTTTATGAAATGGATTAATTCTTCTTTGGTTAATATTCCAACATGGTTTGGATCGAAAAAATCCATTAAGCTTTCAATTCCATGAAGAATAATAGCTTTTAATAAATCTTCTTTGCTTTCGAAGTAATTATACATTAAGCCCTTAGATATTCCAGCCTGTTTTGCTATTTTACTGATAGGCGTTGGATAATACCCATCGTTAGCAAAAAGCTCCAAAGCCACTCCCATTATTTTTTGTTTAGTGGCTTCCCTTATTTCTTCAAATTTTTCTGGTGTTCTCGGCGACATAGTATATATTATTATTCGATCAAGCGTAAATTCAATATTTGCAAACACTTTATGAATGAACGGTTGGTCAAAGATAAATATATTTTAATATAGCAAACAAGTTTTTTGTAATATTTTTTTGGAAAATTTAGTAATCCTTGAAATAATTGCTTAATTTTTAAGTGTTTAATTTCTGTTTAATGTTTTATCATGAAAATTAAATTGATTTTTTTCATATTAATATTTTCAACTCATAGTCTTTTTTTAAAAGCCTTCGAAGAAAATGATGCGGATAGCATAAAGAAAAGATCAGATGTTCAGTCAGTTGATTATTTACTTAACATTGTTAGAGAAAAAAGAATTCAGAATTTTGATTCAGCAGAACTAATATTATTGGCTGCAAATAATTTAGCAGATAGTTTACAAGAAAAAGATAACCAAATTAAAGCATTAATTCTTTTAGGGAATTTATACTTTGAGAATGCGTATTTCGAAAGTGCTGAAGATATATTTAATAGAGTTTTAACAGAGTTTCAGCAAGACTTAACCGATGATCAGTTAGCAAGTGTTAATCACACCATTGGATTAAATCATATTAAATTCAGTAATTATGATAAAGCTATTAACTTGTTTCAGGAAGCATTATTCTATTATGAAAAAACGAATAATAAATCTGAAATAGCAAGAGCTTTAAAGGATATTGGTGCTGTTTACTATTATCTTGGAAATGAGAACTCTGCATTAGATAATTATCAAAAAGCCTTGCTAATATACAGAGAGGTGAATGATAGCGATGGTATTGCCAGATCCTATAATAATATTGGGATGATTTTCAGGGATAAAGGAAATATAGAACTCGCACTTGAATACTTGAATCGTTCACTTGAAATAAAGAGAACGCAAAACAATCAATATGGCATAGCTAATACATTAGGAAACATTGGGGATGCATATGTAAGAGCAAATGAATATGAAAAAGCAATAGAATACTTTAATGAAGCTCTTGAAATGTGGCTTCAATTAAATTATTTGCATGGCTTAACAGAGGTTTATAATTATTTGGGCGATGTTTATATAAAAAAAGGAGAGCACGAGAAAGCGATTGTAAATTTATTAAATGGACAAGAGATTTCTGCAGAAAATAATTTCAAACAACGTCTTCTGGTTAATTACCAATTATTATCTGAGGCGTATTCACAAAAAGGTGAATATGAAAATGCGTTAAAAAACTTCAGACAATATAATTCATTACAAGATTCTGTTTATGAGTCTATAACGAATCAGAGAATAGAGGAATATATTACAAAATATGAAAATATAAAAGCAGAGAAAGAGCTGTTAGATCAGGAAAAGAAAATAATGAATCAGCGATATCAGATAATATTAACCCTGATTGTTTTAATAGCTGTTGTTATTTTTCTGATAATACTTATTCTGCAAAACAAATTTATTAGACGAAAGAGCAGGAAAATCCAAAAAATAAATAAGGAACTTGATAATAGGGTAGGTGAAAAAACCAGCGAACTGAGGATTTCGCAGTTTTCAATAGAAATTGCGGCGGATTCAATTTTTTGGATTAATAAAAGTGGAGAATTTATTTATGTAAATAATTCAGCAATCACAATGCTCGGTTATTCAAAGGAAGAACTTCTTAGAATGACTGTTTTTGATATTGTTCCTGAGTTTTCTGGTGATGTGTGGATTGAATACTGGGAACAGCTAAAAAAGAAGGGGTCATATGTAATTCAGCTTTATTATAAAACCAGGATGGGTAATGAAATTCCCGTTGAAGTAGCTTTCAATTTTAGAGAATTTGAAGGAGAAGAATTTAATTTTGTGTTTAGCAGGAATATTACTGAAAGGAAAATTTCCGATGAAAAATTGAAAAATGCCAAAGAAAAAGCTGAAAGGTCTGATAAGTTAAAATCGGCATTCTTGGCAAACATGTCTCATGAGATTAGAACTCCTATGAATGCTATCATTGGTTTCATAAATTTATTAGGAGATCAGGATATTACACAGGAACAAAAAGAAGAAATAATAGAACTTGCACAGTCCAGTAGTAGTGATTTGTTGAATATTCTAAATGACATTATTGATATATCTAAAATTGAAGCTGACGAACTAGCTGTTAGTAAATCACTAAATTATGTAAATAGCTTGTTGTCAGAGATTTTTAGGTTCTACTTGAAAAACATTGATTTTAATAGTAAGGAAGATCTAAAGTTAAGCGTAGACTTAGAATCCAATAGTGAAAGAGTAGCAATATTCACCGACAAAGCACGGTTCCGTCAGATAATGAATAACTTTATTAATAATGCAATAAAATTTACAAATTCTGGAGAGATTGTAATTGGATATAATCAAATAACATCTGGAGGGCGAAAACTGCTTAGGTTTTTTGTAAAGGATACTGGTGATGGAATACCTGAAGATAAAATGGATTATATATTTGATCGCTTTAACCGAATTGATGATAGCCGACAAAAACCGTTAAAGGGGACAGGCTTAGGACTATCAATTTCAAAAAAACTGGTTGATTTACTTGGTGGAACAATTGGAGTTGAATCAAAACAAGGTGTGGGTTCAGAGTTTTATTTTACATTGCCATATCAGTTATTAGACAAGCCTTTCGAAACGGGTAAAGATGTAAAGTCAGTCAAAAAAACAATAAATTGGGGAGATAAAAACATCTTAATTGTTGAGGATACTCCATCAAACTATTATTTAATTGAAAATTATCTGAAATCAACCCATATTAATCTTGTATGGGCTAAAACAGGAAGAGATGCTCTGGATTTTTTTAAAGGTGAAAATAATTTCGATTTGGTTTTAATGGATATTCAATTGCCTGGAATTAATGGATATGAAGCAACAAAATTAATTAAAGCTCATAATACAAGTATCCCAGTTATTGCACAAACTGCTTATGCATTGTCCGGAGAAAGAGAATACAGTATTAGTGAAGGTTGTGATGATTATATTTCGAAACCCATTAAAAAAGAAGCCCTGATTGAAATTCTAAACAAATACTTAAAATAAAAGCTTAGTATCCTATTATATTTTTCTTTCTGAGTTCGTATTTTTCCTTGTTTGTTAAATCTCTATTGTTTTCAAATACAGCATTTTCCCAGTTTCCGTACATGGGATTAGGTAAAACAATATATTTATTACCAAACTCTGATTTATTCTTTTCTACTTCATCAAAACCAAAATTATTCGATCTGTCCTCGAAGATATCCGAGAAATCACCCATATTATCTCCAATAAGTAAAATGATTTCATAATTTTCTTTTACAATGTTTCTTCTTTCAGTTTTAACGCTCGTTGTTGTTTTTAAAATCAAGTGTGCACTATCTGCGAATGCAAAATTCTCATTCTGAAGATTTTTTAAAGTAACATCAAATTCGTCAATGCTTCTGTTCGAAATATAAAATACTTCAACACCAACCGATTTAGCATATTCTGAAAATTCAACAGCTCCGGGTAATGGTTTTGCACTAATCTTAGAAGTCCATTCTCTCCAGCTTTCTTTTGTGTACCCAGTGCCTGTATTAATACAATTACCTTCAAACGGACTGTTATCAAGCATGGTTTCATCTATGTCAACAACAACAGCCTTTTTTATATCTGAGGGATTATTTTGCAAATCCATATCAATACGTAACTTCGCAATATTGAAACTCTGATAATAAAGAGCTTTCATTTCGCTTGATGTTTGGTACCATAATACCGACATTATTAAATGATCCTGCAACTTACTTTCATCAAAATCAGTATGTTTACATGAATTTAGTAGAATAATAATTCCAATAACTAATAACGCAGATTTTTTCATAGCAAAAAATTTAAATTTGAATAAGAGGATAAAGATAAAATTATATTAATCATGAAAAAATTTAATTTTTCCTGTAACTTTTAAGGTATATAAACGTCATAGTTTCGAAATAGAGTAATTTGAATGACAGTAGAAGAATTTAATAAAAGTGTTGATTTGTATTCCGATGGTATTTTTCGATTCATTTTAAAAAACATAAAAGATGAAGACGAGGCAAAAGATGTTGTTCAGGATACGTATGAAAAAATGTGGATTCGTTCTTCAGAAGTTTCTTATGAAAAAGTGAAGTCGTATTTATTTTCTACAGCTTATCATACAATGATTGATAAAATTAGAAAAAACAAAAGAATGTCTTTTTCTGATAATATGTCAGACTATATTGGCACGCATACAGATTCTTATACTGGTTTAAATGAAGTGTTAGATGAAGCACTGGGGAGGCTTTCAGACATTCAAAGATCTGTTATTTTATTAAGAGATTATGAGGGTTATGCATATAATGAAATAGCTGAAATTACTGAGCTTACAGAATCTCAGGTAAAAGTATATATATACAGAGGTCGGCTTGCATTAAAAAAGTATATTGGTAGTATTGAAGCTTTAGTATAATTAATATAGAATAAATGATTGATATTAACAGAAATAATTACGAAGAATATTTTCTTGATTTTTTAGAAGGGAGCCTTTCTCCTTCTGAAGAAGATCTGTTAATGTCATTTTTAAACAACAATCCTGATCTAAAGGAAGAGTTGGAATTGTTAAATGATATTCCGGAAATTAAAACAGAAGAAACATTTCTGGAAAAAACAGCTTTAAAGAAATCTGTAAACAATGTCGGTAATAATTCCGATAATTTTAACGAATTGTGTATAGCAAGAATTGAAGATGATTTAAGTAAAGAAGAATGCAATGAATTTGATTCTTTTATTAACGAAAACAATAAAAGAAAAAACGAATTTGAACTTTTTAAATTAACAAAAGTAAAAGCAGATCATAATATTGTTTTTAAAAATAAGCAGGAACTTAAGAAAAGCACTTTCGGTTTATTTATGATAAAAAACCGTTATTCTATAATATCTGCTGCTGCATCTATTATAATTGCATTAGCACTTTTTACTCTTATTCCTAAAAATACAAATGATATACCATTAAATATTGCAGAAGTCGAAAAAACTGAGGATAAAAAAGCGGTTTATAAAGAAGTAAAAGAAGAACAATCTTCAAACGAACAAATTGCCGAAGTTGTTGAGCCTGTAATAAAAGTAAAAGAAGAGCAGATATATAAAACTGAAAATACGGGAAATGTAGGTTTAATTGATTCTGTTAATATAGTTGAACAGAAAAACATTTACTATCAATATGAGAAATTAACTGCTCGTGTAATAGAATTGGATTATCAACCATTAAATAAAAGCATAGTTTATCCTGAATATGTAATTTATCAACTTGCTGAACCCGAATCAAATAAAAACAGACATTTCTCAGTAAAATCATTAATAGCAGGCGTAATTAATAAAGAGGTTTTTAACAGAGATAGAAAAGAAAAGATTGAAATGTTTGATGTAGCACAAGCAAGTCTAAATGGAATAAATAGAATAACAGGAAGTAATATGACACTTACCAGAATTTATGATGAAAATGGTGTTCCTGACAAAACAGAATTTAACTCTAAACTTATTGCATTTTCTACTCCTGCAAAAAATGATTAGATAGAACTGTAACAAATAAGCATGTTCATCCGTCTCACTAAAAAATAATCAAAAGTATAAATATATTAAATTATAAAATGATGAAAAAAATAGCACTAACATTAGTTACCTTAATTATTGCATTAGGTGTTTTTGGTCAGGATCCTGAGCCAAATGTTGATGAAATGAAAGAAGAACTAAAGAATCAACAAGATGATACTACCAACATCAGATTCAAAAGAAAAACAGTAAAAATCATTGAAGATGATGGAGAAACTCAAATATTTGTGAAAAAACACAATAGAAATGACGATTGGGACTGGATGTGGGACGATGATGACGGATTTACAGGCTCTTGGTCAGGATTCTCAATGGGTTTAAGTAATCTTGTTGATCAAAATTTCTCATTTAGCCGTGATGCTGCAATAGATGGATATATGGATTTAAATACTGGGAAATCCTGGAACATGAATGTGAACTTTGCACAATACAGTATTAATTTTGTAAACGAGCAGTTTGGATTAGTTACTGGTTTAGGAATTGAATGGAACTACTATCGTTTTGATGGGGATAATTCAATACAAGAAAATGCAGCTACAGGAGAAATTGAGCCGGTTGATATATTAATTACTCACCCAGATTGGAATATAGAAAAGTCAAAACTTTCAACTACATATGTAACTCTACCAATTTTACTTGAAGTTCATAGCTCATCATATCAACACAGCGGAATAGTGTTTTCTGCAGGAGTTATTGGAGGTGCTAAACTTGGTTCAAACACTAAAATTGTATACAAACAAAACGGAAATAAAAATAAAGATAAAACAAAGGATGATTTTAATTTGTCGCCTTTCAGATATGGTGTTCATGCACGACTTGGTGTAGGAGACTGGATGATTTATGGAACATATTACTTTACTCCAATGTTTGAAAGTAATAAAGGACCAGAACTATACCCACTATCAATTGGGTTTGCCCTGTCTTTTGAATAGATAAAAATCACTTAAAATTAAAAAGCCGTCTTTTTTAAGACGGCTTTTTTTGTATCTCTAAAATATTTTAATTAAAATTTTAGTTTAATCTTTCTTTGGAGGAACATCATCATCATCGGTTGTTGAATAAATAAAAGCATCCATAGCTTTTTTAGCATCAGCTCCGCCTTTAACATATTGCATTTGTTTAATAGTTAAAATTTCCATAATTTTATTTATTAGGTTAATAATCTAACAAATGTAATATTATTTCATGACAATATAAGCCGCTTAGTAAACAGTCAATGAAGCGATAATAAGGATAATAATCCATAATTAATCATGATGATTCCGTATATTTATGGATATAATTAAATTGATTGTTTATTTATAGATTTTTATTATTGTAACTTTTAGCATAACCTATTTATCATGAGAGTTTCGTTTTTATTTCTTTTCTTATTCCCGAGTATTCTATTTGCACAAACATCTAAAATTGATAGTTTAAAAACCCTACTAAACCGCCCTGATGATTCTTTAAAAGTAGAATTGTTACTTGATATTTATGAGGAACATGAACAGGGAAAAATCTTATTAGGAAAAGAATATTTAGACCAAGCATATGAACTTACAGAAGATTTAGATGATAAATATTTAGAAGCTTCTGTGATGCTGCGATATGGAAATTTTTATAATATCACGGGTGACTTCGAAAATGCAATTACTTACATTACGAAAGCAAAAGAAATTTGTGAAGAAGAGAATTATCATAAAGGAATTGGCAATGCATATAACAACTTAGGCAACACATACGAAAAACAGGGCAAATATGATGAAGCTATGGACTGTCTTATTAAAGCCCTTAACATATATGAGAGCATGCATGATTCTATGGGTATGGCAAAAAGCTTGTTAAATATTGGCCTCTTGTACTCAAGGCAAGAAGACTATGAAAAAAGCTTAGAGCTTTATAATAGATCATTGGACATTAGAGAAAAAATAAACGACAAAGAAGGAATTGCTCTTCTTTATAACAATATCGCCATAGTAAATTATTATTTAAATGATTTTGATAATGTAAGAAGTTATTTTGAAAAGGCGTATAAAATATATGTTGAAATAGGAAATCAGAGACGACAATTAATGGCTTTGTCAAACATTGCCGAAGTCCATCATATGATAGGGCAAAAAGAAAAGGCTCTTGCGACATATTTTAAAATCCTTGAATTAGAAAAAGAACTTGGTCATAAAGCTGAGTTAGCGCAAACTCATTTTCAGATAGGAAGCTTATATGAATCAAGGGGCGATTTTCAAAAGGCAAAGAAACATTATTACTTAAGTCTTGAAATTGCGAAGGAAATAGGAACATTAGTTGATACTCGTGATGCTTACGGGCAATTAATGGAGATTTTTAAAATTGAAAAGAATTTTGAAAAGGCATTATGGTATAACGAAATGTATTTTGCACTAAACGATTCTATTTTTAATGCTGAAAAATCAAGACAGATTCAAGAAATAGAAACTCAATATGAAACAAAGAAGAAAGAGCAGCAAATTAAAAACTTGGAAAACGAGCAATTAATTAGTGATCTAAAGATTAAGAAACAGAGGATTTTCGCATTTTCTTTTTTCATGGGATTTGTCTCTATTTTTGTATTTCTATTAGTACTATTTTATCAGATAAGAAAAATTAGAAAAGCAAAAGATTTGCTTACGTTTCAGAAAAAACAAATTACAGATAGTATTGAGTATGCAAGCCGAATTCAAACTGCAGTGCTGCCACCAGGTGAATATATCTCTAAGCTTATACCTGAACACTTTATTTTTTATAAACCAAGAGATATTGTTAGCGGAGATTTTTACTGGATAACACACAAAGAAGGAAAAACAATAATAGCAGCTGTAGATTGTACCGGGCATGGAGTTCCTGGAGCCTTTATGAGTATGCTTGGTTTTGCATTCTTAAATGAAATTGTAAATAAAAGCACAGAAATAAAAGCCAGTGCTATATTAAATCAACTCAGAGATTATGTGAAAAAATCCTTACATCAAACCGGAAAAGATGACGAAACAAAAGATGGGATGGATATTGCACTTTGTATAATTGATACAGATAAGCTTAAATTACAATATTCAGGAGCATATAATCCTTTATACCTTATTAGAAATGAGAAGCTTATTTCATTAAAAGCAGATAGAATGCCAATAGGCATTCATTTAATAGAAAAAGAATCTTTTACAAACCATGAAATAGATATTCAAAAAGGTGATACAATTTATGTTTTTACTGATGGCTATGTAGATCAGTTTGGTGGACCAGATGCAAGGAAGTTTAAGTTATTGCCATTTAAAGAAATGCTCTTAAAAATTAAAGATCAATCAATGGATGAGCAAAAAAGAATGCTTGAAGAACAATTCTACGCATGGAAAGGAGATTCTGAACAAATTGATGATGTTTTAGTCATGGGAATTAAAATATAATCATAGATTTATTTTCTATAATTGTTTTATTTCTTCCGTTAATGTTATTCTCTCAAATAAACGCTCAAGTTGTAGATTTGATTTTTTTTGGCAAATCGCATGAATATTCTTGGCTGTTAATATGTAATTGAAAAAGTTGACTCTATAGTTTTAAAACAATTAAAGAAGCTTTTATATCATTTTAAGAATTTAAAATGACTTAATACTGTAACTGAATAATTGTTTTGTACGTTTAATAAAACTTAAACAAGAAACACAAGTTATGAAGAAAAGTATTTATAATACTCTCAGAATTATTATTGCAATAGTGGCATTGTTTTTTTTATCTTTTACTGTTACTGGAAATGAATTAGAAAGAGAGCTAAACAAAATTGAGTTATACATTGAAAATGATATTGATTCAGCATTACTAATTCTTAATAATATATATGAAAAGTATAGGCGTTCAGCCACAGATTGGGAAATAGCAAGAATGTATCATTTTTACGCAAACATCTACGCAGATAAGGAGGAAAATCAAAATGCGCTTGAGTATTATTTAATGGCAAAAGAAAAATATGAATCAATTGATTCATTAAAACGAGCGGCCTCATTGTATCCCGACATTGGAGTAATTTATTATTGGTTGGGTGATTATGAAAAAGCCATAGCTGCTTATATGGAAGGTGTAAAAGCTGCTGAGCTTAACAACGATAAGATATCCATGGCCCGTTGTTTTCAAAACATGGGTTTGGTCTATAGTGAAATAGGCGAAATTGATTTAACTCTAAAATATTATAATAAAGTCCTTGAACTCTCAAATCAAATACCAAATTTTGACTCAGAAAAAGCAGGTGCTCTGCAGAATATTGGAGTTGAATATTCTAAACAAGGAGAATTAGAAACTGCTATCAACTATTATCAACAGTCTCTTAAGATTTATGAAGAATTGAATGAACTTGGTAATATGGCAATAACATATAATAATATTGGAGTTTTATTTTCGCAAAAACAGCTAAGCGATTCAACCATTACTTATTATAAAAAAGCGCTAAATGTTTTTTATAGTATTGATTTCAAAAGAGGGATTTCTATTTCTTTATATAATATTGGTCAAATATACAGGCAAGAAATGAAGAACGAATTGGCCCTTGAATACTTTTATAAAAGCCTTGAA
>DAOUTQ010000201.1 GCA_030668615.1 Bacteroidales bacterium
ATACTGGATCTCTTTCAAAAGCATCATTTAAAATAGGTGTTCAAAAAGAAAATGCTTACCAGGATTTGGTAATTGATGTAAATAAAAACAAATCTGTAGATTATCTTATTGAACAAATAAAACATTACTTAAACATTCTAAATAATTAAAACTTATGAGTTTTCAACATAAATTTAGTGGTACAGGCGTTGCCATTATCACACCATTTAATTCAGATTTAAGCATCGACTATAAAAGCCTTGAAAAGCAAATTGAGCATCTAATTTCTAATAATATTAACTATTTGGTTGTTCTTGGCACAACTGGCGAATCGGTAACTCAATCTGAATCTGAAAAAGATGAATTAGTTAAATTTATAAAAGTGATAGTAAATAATCGATTACCCATTGTTTTAGGAATTGGAGGTAATAACACACAGGCTGTTGTTGAGAAAATTAAAAAAACAGATTTTACCGGAATAGATGCTATTTTATCGGTTGCTCCGTATTACAACAAACCAACACAAGAAGGAATATATCAACACTTTAAAGCAATATCAGAAGCCTCTCCTGTTTCAATAATTTTGTACAATGTGCCTGGAAGAACCAGTTCAAATATTAGTACTGCAACAACATTAAGATTAGCTCATGATTTTAAAAATATTGTAGCTATAAAAGAAGCTTCTGGAGATTTTTCTCAAGTAATGTATATTGTTAAAGATAAACCAGATGATTTTATTGTATTGTCTGGTGAAGATGCATTAACACTCCCATTAATTTCTGCAGGAGTTTCAGGAGTTATTTCTGTTGTTGCTAATGCTTTACCAAAAGAATTCTCAGCAATGGTTCAATTTGCTTTAAATGATAATATTAAAGAAGCTAAAAAGATTCATTATAAACTTCTTGAATTTATTGATAATCTTTTTGTTGAAGGAAATCCTGCTGGTGTTAAAGAAGCATTATTGATAAAAGGAATTACAGAAAACCACCTTCGACTTCCATTGGTTCCGGTAAGTAAAGAAACACATCAGAAACTCAAAGATTTACTAAGTAAAATGTAAATAATAAAAAAGCTGCTTAATTTAAGCAGCTTTTCTTTTATATCATTTATTTTTTATTCGCTCGCCCCTTTTCCGTGACAATTTTTAAACTTTTTACCCCTGCCACAAGGACAAGGTTCGTTTCTTCCTACCTTTTTCTCAACTCGCACAGGTTGTGACTTTTTCTCTTTCTCACCGTCTTTTCCTGTAGCTTGATCAGGACGACTGGTTTCAAGTTTGCTATAATCTGTTCTTCGACGTTTTTGTGCTTCGCGAACCTTATCAGGATCTTGAGTTGGAATATGACCTTTAACAAGAGTTGCCACTACATCACGATTTACTTTATCGATCATTGTTTTAAACAACTCGAAAGATTCAAATTTGTAAATCAATAAAGGATCTTTTTGTTCATATGAAGCTGCCTGAACTGATTGTTTCAGATCATCTAATTCGCGTAAGTGTTCTTTCCAAGATTCATCAATATGCGCAAGAATAGCCGACTTCTGGTATGATTTTACTAAATCGCGACCTTCTGTTTTGTACGATTTTTCAAGATTTGTAATTACCTGAATTGTTTTTGTTCCATCGGTTACTGGAACAACAATATTTTCATACGTATGTCCACTCTTTTCGTATACATCTTTTAAAACAGGATATGCCTGCTTTGCAATTGCTTCTTCTTTACGTTTATACGTCTCTAATACCAGTTTGTAAAGTTTATCAGTTAATTCAGTTGAATTATCTTTTAAGAATTGTTCTTCGTTAAATGGTGATTCAACAGAAAATGTTCTTAATAGCTCAAACTTAAATCCTTCAAAGTCTCCGTTATCCTGATATTCATTTACAATACTTTCACAAACATCCGACATCATGTTGGCAATATCTACACTTAAACGTTCTCCATATAATGCATTACGACGTTTTTTGTAAATAACTTCACGCTGTGAATTCATTACATCATCATACTCAAGCAATCTTTTACGAATACCAAAGTTATTTTCTTCACCTTTTTTCTGTGCTCTCTCAATTGATTTAGAAATCATGGAATGCTGAATTACTTCACCTTCTTTTAATCCTAAACGATCCATAATACCAGAGATACGATCAGATCCGAATAATCTCATCAAGTCATCTTCCAATGAAACAAAGAACTGTGAAGATCCTGGATCACCTTGACGTCCTGCACGACCACGTAACTGACGGTCAACACGACGAGACTCATGACGTTCAGTACCCACAATTGATAGACCACCCGCTTCTTTTACTTCAGTAGATAGTTTTATATCAGTACCACGACCAGCCATATTGGTAGCTATCGTAACACTTTTTGATTTACCGGCTTCAGCTACAATATCTGCCTCACGCTGGTGTAATTTTGCATTTAAAACATTGTGTTTAATTCCCTTAATCTTAAGCATTCTACTTAGTAATTCAGAAATCTCAACAGATGTAGTACCAACTAATACTGGTCTTCCATTATTAACCAATTCCGAAATTTCATCTGCAGCAGCATTGTATTTTTCACGCTTTGTTTTATAAACGAAATCTTCTTCATCCTTTCGAACAATTTTCCTGTTCGTAGGAATCACAACTACATCTAATTTATAAATATCCCACAATTCTCCTGCTTCAGTTTCTGCTGTACCAGTCATACCAGAAAGCTTGATGTACATTCTGAAATAGTTCTGTAATGTAATTGTAGCAAATGTCTGAGTAGCTGCTTCAACTTTAACCCGTTCCTTAGCTTCAATTGCCTGATGTAATCCATCTGAATATCTTCGGCCTTCCATAATACGACCGGTTTGTTCATCAACAATCTTAACTTTATTATCCATTATAACATATTCATCATCTTTTTCAAACAATGCATATGCTTTTAGTAACTGATTTATAGTATGAATCCTCTCAGATTTAATAGCATAATCCTGCAGCATATTATCCTTTTTGGATAATTTCTCAGATTCTTTTAAATTTGATTTTTCAAGGTCAGCAATTTCAGAGCCAATATCAGGTAATATAAAAAAAGTTGAATCATCAGATTCAGATGTAATAAGATCTATACCCTTATCAGTCATCTCAATTGAATTATGCTGTTCTTCAATGATAAAGAAAAGATCATCAGTAACCTTATGCATATTCTTACTATTATCCTGCATGTAAAAGTTCTCGGTTTTATGCATTAAAGACTTATTACCTTCTTCTGATAATAGTTTTATGAGAGCTTTGTTTTTTGGTAATCCTTTATATGCTTGAACTAATAAGAATCCTGCTTTTTCGCTGTTACTGTCATTAAGTTCTTTACGAGCTTCAGCCAATATCTGATTCATGATTTTTCTTTGAGCCTCAATCAGTATTTCAACTTTTGGTTTAAGTTCTTCAAATAACTGTATATCTCCTTTTGGAATTGGTCCAGAGATAATAAGTGGTGTTCGTGCATCATCAATTAATACAGAGTCAACCTCATCGACAATCGAATAATTGTGTCTTCGCTGAACCAAATCATCAGGGTTAATTGCCATATTATCACGCAAGTAATCAAAGCCGAATTCATTATTGGTACCATATGTAACATCTGAAAGATATGCTTTTCGTCGTGATTCAGAATTTGGATCGTGCTTATCAATACAATCAACAGATAAACCATGAAACTGGAAAATTGGCCCCATCCATTCAGAGTCACGTTTTGCTAAGTAATCGTTTACTGTAACAACATGCACTCCTCGTCCGGTTAAGGCATTTAAAAATACCGGTAATGTAGCAACCAATGTTTTACCTTCACCTGTAGCCATCTCAGCAACTCTTCCTTGGTGTAATACAATACCACCAATTAACTGAACATCGTAGTGAAGCATTTCCCATTTGGTCTCATTTCCACCTGCTAACCACGTATTATGAAATTTTGCTTTGTCTCCAGATATCTCAACATTCTCGTAAACAGCAGATAAATCTTTATCAAAATCAGTTGCAGTAACTTCAACTATATCATTTTCTTTAAAACGTCGTGCAGTTTCTTTTACAATTGAAAAAACTATAGGCAAAACTTCATCTAGTTTTGCTACTAACTTATCATCAACTATACCTTCAATTTTATCTATTTCATCGTAAATAGCTTCTTTCTCATAGATATCTATATCATCAGTCTCCGCTTTGTCTTTAAGCGTCTTTATTTTTTCTGTTTCTGCCTTTATATACTCTTTGATTTCTTTTTTTACGTCTTTCGTTTTTTGGCGTAAATCATCATTTGACAGGTCGATAACAGTTTCGTACACCACTTTTATTTTCTCAAGCATCGGTGTAACTCCCTTAATATCTCTATCAGATTTATTACCAAAAAATTTCGTTAAAGTGTTTGTAAACAGGCTCATTATTTATATTATTAAATTTTTAATCGATTTAATCTACAAATGTAATATTTTACAAGTAATTCAATATATGATTTCCTTTATTTTAGAGCAGTTTAATTACAAATATCATTCTATTCATATTATTTGGCAGAATATTAATTCAGAATATAGTATAAAAAAACCGCTACACCTTATTGTGTAACGATTTATAAATTATTTCCTTTAAAATTCGCTATTTATTCTCCTGCACCTCTTAATGTCATAATGTCACGATCGAACATATACATATTTTTATCGCCTAACATTTTTAGTTTATCAATTATTGACTGAACAGAAGCTTCTTCTTCTACTTGCTCTGTTACAAACCACTGAATCCAGTTATGTGTAGCAAAATCATTTTCTTTTAATGCAAGCGCCACAATATCATTAATTGATGATGAAATATATTGCTCATGCTTTAAAACTTGGTCAAATAATTTCTTAATATCATCAAATTTTGCTGGTGGTTGTTCAAATGCCGGAACAATTGCATGTCCTCCTCGTTCATTAATAAAATGAACAAATTTCATCATGTGCATCAATTCTTCAGCTGATTGTGCAAATAACCATTGTGCTACTCCTGCATAGCCTTCTG
>DAOUTQ010000051.1 GCA_030668615.1 Bacteroidales bacterium
GTTATTCATACTTTGGCTCTATCTGTACCAATAATGTTTGCCTATTCTGATAAGCAAAAATCAGCTTTACTTATCGGGATTTTCTATTTTATTATTTATCTGTTAACATCATACTCTTCCAATAAAGCGGGCAAGCTTAAAGATAAACTGCACTCAATTGAACTGGCTCTTAATTTTACTCTTTATTCAGGATTTATATTAGCATTGCTAAGTGGTATTTTCTTTCATAATGGATTCTATTTTATTTCAGTATTATTTTATACGGGCATCTATTTAGTTGAAAACATACGAAATCCAATTGGAGTAGCTTATGTTAGTGAATTGTATAAAGACGAAGTACTTGCTACTGCACTTTCGGCTAATTCGCAGGCAAAAAGTCTTATTGCTGCTATTGTGGCACCTATACTTGGATTTTTAGCTGATGAATTCGGGATTGGTATTGGTTTATCTGTTTTAGCCTTAATACTAATTATATCTACACCTTTATATTTGGCGAAAAAGAAAAATTAATCTGCAACTACTCAAGGATCTTTTTTTAAAAAGGGTATCTTGCTAAAGGGGTAATATCCTGGCCAGCAAATTCTTTATTAAGATATTTGTAATATCCTGTTATTGCAATCATAGCAGCATTATCGGTAGTAAACTTAAATTCAGGAATAAAAATATCCCATCCGTATTTTGCAGCACGATCTTTCATAGCATTCTGTAATCCTGAATTAGCAGAGACACCTCCTGCAATAGCAATTTTCTTTATTCCGGTTTGTTTAACAGCTTTTTCCAGTTTATCCATTAATATTTCTACAATAGTATGCTGAATACTAGCGCATAAATCCATCATATTTTCTTTAATAAAATCAGGATTTTCTTTTATACTATCACGAATAAAATATAAAAATGAAGTTTTTAAACCACTAAAACTATAATCAAGATCCTTAATACGAGGTTTACTAAAACTAAACGCCTGTTTATTTCCAACTTTTGCATTTTTATCAATTAACGGACCGCCTGGATATGGTAGTCCAATTACTTTAGCACATTTATCGAAAGCTTCTCCAGCAGCATCATCTATGGTTTGTCCAATAACTTCCATCTCAAGATGATTCTTTATAACAACAAGTTGTGTATGCCCACCCGAAACCAGTAAACATAAAAAAGGAAATTCAGGCAATCTATTTTCTTTCTCATGTTCTTTAATGAAATGAGCTAAAATATGACCTTGTAAATGATTAACTTCAACCAAAGGAATATTCATTGCTAAAGAAAATGATTTAGCAAAAGAAGTTCCTACCAATAAAGAACCCAATAATCCCGGACCTCTTGTAAAAGCAATACCGCTTATATCTTTTTTTGAAATATTAGCTTGTTTCATTGCTTGATCTACAACCGGAATAATGTTTTGCTGATGAGCTCTTGAAGCAAGCTCAGGTACTACTCCACCATACTCCTTATGAACTTTCTGATTAGCTGTTACGTTTGATAGTAAAAAACCGTCTCTAATAACAGATGCCGAAGTATCGTCACATGAAGATTCAATTCCAAGTATAGTAATGCTCATTTATTGTAAATAATTTGAGTTATTTATAATTTTTTTTGTTTCTTTTGCGTTAGAATTTGAATGGGTAAAAATATTAAAAAAAAATATAAAATATCGATCATTTTTTTGTTGGTTATAATAACCTTACCAACAGCTGCATTTTTTATTTTAAAAAGCAGTAAGATCCAAACCTACCTTACTCATAAAATTACACAGGAAGTTTCAGAGAATTTAAATGCTAAATTTGAAATAGAAGCTGTTCATTTCAAATTCTTTAACCGAATTGTTTTAAAGAACGTTTATATCGAAGATCAGTTAAAAGACACTTTACTTTTTTCAGATGAAATAATCTGCCATATTAAAGAGTTTAATCGTAAAACTAAAAATATCAACATTAGTAAGATTAATTTAGTTAATGCGATATTTTACCTGAACAAACCTGATTCACTACAACCTGTTAATCTTAAGTTTATTATAAACAATTTAAAGAAAGATACTATAGCAAGCAGCAAACCAAGATGGAATGTTATATTTCAAAATATTGAATTTCAGCAAACAATCTTTAAGCTTAAAACATATAAAAATAAAAATTCTGAATATGGAGTTGATTTTAGTAACTTAATCTGCGATATTGAGGATCTGGATATACGAAATCTTCAATTTAACAAAGGAACAGCTACTTTTTATATCAAAAAACTAAAATTTAAAGAAAGATCCGGTTTTTCTGCATACAATGTTAAATTAAATATGAGTGTCGGAAGAAATCATATGAAATTTAGCAATTTAAAAATTAGAACACCAAACTCTTATATTAATTCCGATTCTATTTCATTCCGATTTAACAATTATGAAGAATTCCAAAAATTTGCTAAAAACATCAGACTTGATTTTACATTTAGGGAATCAAATGTAAGCTTTATTGATATTGGTTATTTTGCACCTATATTTAAAGGCATATCTTTAAATACAGTTCTTTCAGGAAGATTTTATAGTAAACTAAGTACTTTTAAAGGTAAAAATGTAAGTTTCAATTTTGGAGAACAAACAGAACTAATTACTGACTTCAGTTTGAATGGGCTCCCAAATCATAAACAAATGTTTATGTATGTTGATTTTAAAAAACTTACAACATGGGCACAAGATTTTGAACTTATCAATAAATTTCTTAAAAACAACAAAAGAATAGAAATTCCTGAAAGATTTAATCAGCTTGGAATTATCAGTTACAAAGGTAATTTTGCTGGTTTTTATGATGATTTTGTTACATATGGTAAATTTACCTCTGAACTTGGAAATGTTTCTACAGATTTGTCTTTAAAACCTGAAGCATCAAAAGCCATTGCTTTTAACGGAAACTTAAAAACCAAGGACTTCTTTATTGGAAAGCTTGTTCCTGAGAACACATTGATAGGTAAAATAACTATGGATGCTCAAATAAAAGGTTCAGCAAGTACAAATAAAAGATTAAAAGCTACAACAGATGGTATTATTCATAGCATTGACATTAACAATTACAATTATCAAAACATAGTTATTGATGGCCTATTAACTGAGAAAACATATAATGGAATTCTTGGTATCTCCGACCCTAATATTCAACTCTATTTTTCCGGAGATATTGATTTCTCAAGAGAAGTTCCAGTATTTAATTTTAATGCAGATGTTCCGCATGCTAATCTTTATGGATTAAATATTGACAAAGAAGATTCTACCTCTAATTTATCATTTAATTTAAATGCAAACTTTGAAGGTATTGATATTGATAATGCTGTAGGTGAGGTAAACTTTTCTAACGCAAAACTTCATAAACTAAATGAAACAATAATTTTTGATACTTTAAGACTTGTTTCTGAGCAATTACTGGATACACATCGCATTGAACTTAAATCAGATTATATTGATGCAATACTTACCGGAACATACAAATCAACTTCTTTGGTTCAATCATTAAAAAATATGTATTACAATTATCTTCCGGCCTTGGTTCGACAAGCAGAAGATACTATTAACCTGAACTTTAACAATAGTTTTACATTTAATCTGAATCTTAAAAAAACAGATGTATTAACTCGATTTTTTCTACCTGAAATTTTTATAAGCAACAGTTCGAATATAGTATTCAATTACAATGCAGAACAAAAAAGATTTTTATTAAATGCTTTTGCCAAGGAATTTAGAATAAGTAATCACACATTTTATGATATTAATATTAGCACATTCTCTAATGATAGTATTTTTACAGCACTTACAAAGAGTAATAGTCTATTATTAAATAATTACTTTGTCCTTGAAAAATTTAAATCTACATCGATAATTCATAAAAATAATATTGATCTTAAAATTGACTGGAATAATGAAGATACGGTTGTTAATGAAGGTAAAATACTAGCATCAACATCTATAAAACAAAAAAGCCCATTTGACGATCCATCATTTGAAATAACAATTTTACCATCACAGGTAATAGTAAAAGATTCATTATGGTATATTAGTAAATCCTCCGTTAATATAGATACAACTTCGTATTCAATTAATAATTTTACTGTTAGTCACGGAGACCAAACTTTTAAAGCAGAAGGAAAAATTTCAGAAAATTATAACGACACATTATTTCTTGGCTTTAAAAAAATAAATCTTTCCAATATTAATATATTAACTAAGGATAATAAACTTGAATTTAAAGGAATAATTAACGGAGAAGCAAACTTTTCTAATCTTTATAAAAACCCTTTATTTTATTCTAATATTGAAATTGACAATTTAGTTCTTAATAACGAGAATCTGGGTTATACACAAATATATAGTCGTTGGATTGACAAAGATAAAGCAATTCAGCTTGAAGCTTCAACATTAGAAAATAATAAAAGAACTGTAAATGTTTCTGGGAATTATTATCCTGAAAATAAAAGCGTGGAATTTAATGTAATACTTGATAAATTAGGTTTACATATTTTAAATCCATTTTTAAAGAGTTTTTCTTCGGACATAACAGGTTTAGGAGATGGATCTGTACTTGTTAACGGACAATTAAAAAAACCACAGTTTAATGGGTTTATATACATACATGATGCAGCAATGACTATTGATTATTTAAAAACAAGATATTATTTTACAACAGAAGCAATTGTTGATAATAATATCTTAAAGTTTAATAATGTCGATGTTTATGATTCATTTAAAAATGATGCCAAAACCAATGGGCATGTAAAATTTGGCCCTAATAAAGAAATTAGTGTAGATTTTAATATAGAAGCAAATAAAATCCATTCATTAAACACTACTATTGAAGACAATGAAGCTTTTTATGGTACAGCATTTACTTCTGGAATTATAAGTATTGATGGTAAAAAGGGTAATACATTTGTAGATATATCTGCTAAAACTGAAAAAGGCACTAAAATAAGTATTCCATTAGTACAGACAAATAGTGCCAATAATATGGAATTCCTAACTTTTGTTAATAAATCAGAAGAAACAAAAACATCACAAGAGGAATATAGTCCTGATTTCTCAGGTTTCGGATTAAATTTTGAATTAGAAATTACTCCTGATGTTGAAGCTCAACTTATTTTTGATTCTAAGATTGGTGATGTTATTAGAGGTAAAGGAGAGGGAGATTTAAAAATGAAAATTGGCTCAGATAACGATTTCAAAATGTATGGCGATTTTACAATTGAAGAAGGAGATTATCTGTTTACATTGCAGAATGTAATTAACAAGAAATTTAAAATTGAACGCGGGGGTAATATCATATGGAACGGAGAACCTTATGATGCAAATGTTGATTTTGAAGCAGTTTACAACCTAAAAACTTCATTAAATAGTTTAGTTATTGACACTAGCTATTATACAAATAAAGACTATTATAAAAAACGTATTCCAGTTGAATGCCAAGTATTTTTAACTGAAAAATTAATGAACCCAAATATTAAGTTTGATATTAATCTTCCTACAGCTGATGAAGAAGCAAAAACATTAATAAAAACGGCTATAAATACAGAAGAGAAATTAAATAAACAGTTTTTATCCTTATTAGTTTTAAACTCATTTATGCCTGAACAAACTGGCTCAGACGCATACCTTTCTGATGCATCAACCACAACTGGATTAGGTACAGTTACTACCAGCGAGCTATTATCAAATCAGTTAAGTCATTGGTTATCTCAAATTAGCGACGAATGGGATATTGGAGTTAATTACAGACCTGGTGATGAAATATCAAAAGACCAAGTTGAAGTTGCTCTTTCTACCCAATTGTTAAATGATATGGTTAGTATTAATGGAAATGTTGGTTATGGTGGGCAAACTGTGAATCAGGCAAGTAATCTTGTGGGAGACTTTAATGTTGATGTAAAACTAAATAAAAGTGGTAAAATACGTCTTAAAGCTTTTAATGAGTCTAATGATAAACTTCTTTATGAAAATGCGCCTTATACACAGGGTGTTGGAGTATTTTATCGCGAAGAATTTAATTCTTTCTCTGAATTATTAAATAAATTTTGGAACAGATTTCGCAGAAAAAAAGAAAATGATAAAAGCGACTAATGTTTTTTGTAATTTTGAAAAAAGAATAGTAAAAAATAAAACAACTTTATAATCGTTTAAACAATAAATTAAATTATTAAAATATGATAAACCTGTTCATGATTCTACAAATAAACTTACAGGACAGCATTAATACAGCAGTTGCTGAAGCCGGAGAATTAAAATTATCATACTGGGAACTTGCAATTAAGGGTGGATGGATCATGATTCCAATTGCAATTCTTTCAGTAATTGCAGTTTACATCTTTATTGAAAGGTATTTTGCAATAAAAAAAGCCTCTCAAACTGATATTAACTTTATGAATAAAATAAAAGACTACATACACGATGATAAAATAGATTCGGCATTAGCATTATGTCAATCAACGAATAGTCCGGTTGCAAGAATGATTGAAAAAGGTCTACAGAGAATAGGAAGACCTTTAAATGATATAAATGCAGCAATTGAAACTATAGGTAATCTTGAAATTTCAACACTTGAAAAAAGCTTACCAGCTTTAGCAACTGTTTCTGGTGCAGCACCTATGATTGGGTTTTTAGGAACTGTAATTGGAATGATAAGGGCTTTTTACGATATGTCAAATGCAGGAAATAACATTGATGTAAGTTTGCTCTCAAATGGAATTTATACAGCAATGGTAACAACTGTAGCTGGATTAATGGTTGGTATTATTGCTTATCTTGCATACAATATTCTTGTTGCAAAAGTTGAAAAAGTGATTTTTCAACTTGAAGCCAATACTTCTGAATTTATGGATCTACTTAACGAACCTGTTGAATAACTAAAAAATGACCACTCATGGCATTAAAAAGAAGAACAAAAGTAAATCCTAATTTTAGTATGTCGTCAATGACTGACATCGTTTTTCTGTTATTGATATTCTTTATGGTAACATCAACACTTATAGCTCCAAATGCATTAAAATTATTATTACCAAAAAGCTCACACCAAACATCTGCAACAGCTATTACAACTATTTCAATAACGAATGATTTAAATTATTACATTGAATCTAATCAGGTTCCCATAGAAGATATTGAAGCTATTTTACAAAATATATTTAATAGTGAAAACATAGAAGAACCAACCATTTCTCTACATTGCGATCAAAATATTCCAATACATGCAATGGTTAAAATAATGAACATTGCAAAAGACAATAAATGGAAATTAATATTAGCAACACAGGCAAATTAAAATGTCAGGTTACTTTAAAAAACATAAAGTCGGTATTATAGGTACAATTATTTTTCATGTAATAATTGGTGCTATTTTTATGTTTTTTGGGTATTCAACACCTTTACCATTACCCGATGAAGAAGGAATTCTTATTAATTTTGGTGATAGTGAAGACGGTTTTGGACAGGTTGAACCTCGATATTCAGAATCTGCACAACAAGAATCAGCAGAAGAAAGTCAAGAATCGGTTCCTGAAACTACTTCTTCAGAATCAAATGATGGTTCCATAACTCAAGATTATGAAGAAGCACCATCAATAAAAGAACAAGGTGAAAAGAAAGAAGAAATAGAAAAGGAAATCCAAACAGAAATAGAAAAAGAAGAAACTCTTGAGGTAAAAGAAGAAAGAACAGTCAATGAGAATGCTTTATTTCCTGGAAGAAATCGCACTAGTGACAACAATTCTTCTGAAGGTGAAACTGAAGGTCAAGGAAATCAAGGATCAACAACAGGATCTGTAGATTCTAATAATCATACTGGAGGAGAAAGCATGGGAACAAGCGGAACCAGTTTTAGTCTTACAGGTCGAAATCCAGAATCTTTACCAAAACCAGAATACAAATATCAAATTGAAGGAAAAGTGGTTGTTGAAATTACTGTAGATAAATATGGTAGTGTTACTAGTGCAGTTCCTGGAGTAAAGGGAAGTACTACATTAGATGCGAAATTATTATCTGCAGCTAAAAAAGCTGCATTAAAAGCGAAATTTGATAAAAAGCCAGATGCACCTGCCTATCAAAAAGGTACAATAACCTATTTCTTTAGACTACAATAGATTTTATTAAATCGTATAAACCAAGAAGTTTTATAGCTGATACCGAAACAGTTATAAGAAGAATATATCGAACAAACTTTGGTCCCCAGCTAACTGTAGCTTTAGCTCCTACAAAAGCTCCAAGCATATTTCCAACTGCCAAAATCAATCCCAATTTATAATCAACCTGATTATTTATCATAAAAATAACCAGCGCAATTGGAGTATATAGTAAAACTATAAAAACTTTTAGTGCATTTGCCCTTACTAAATCAAGTCCAGCACCTAAAACTAAACCTGCTAATAAAAAGAATCCTACACCAGCTTGTATAAAACCCCCATACATTCCGATAAAAAAGAAAATAATTAACTGAAAAATTCCAGGTTTAGGATTTACTTCTCCGGCTTTGCCTTTAATCCATTTATCAGGTTTATAGATTATAATAAACAACATGAAAACCAGCAATGCTCCAATGGTTTTTCTCATAATCTCTTCATTCAGATTAATTGCAATCTGAGCACCAATAAATGAACCAATAACCGCTGGAATTCCTAACCAAAACCCATGTTTAAAATCAAGAACCTTTTGTTTTTTGAAACTTGCAACACCAACAACATTTTGCAATAGAATGGCAATACGATTTGTTCCGTTTGCTACATTAGCTGGCAAACCAAGAAACATTAATAAAGGTAGAGTCAATAAAGAGCCACTTCCTGCCAGAGTATTAATAAAACCAGCAATAAATCCAACTCCAATAACAGCCAATATGATGTACCATTCCATGTATATCCTGTTTAGTTTATGTAAATATAGAAGTAAAATTCAGGATAAAAAAAAGCTGTCATGACTGACAGCTTTTTATATAATTTGTTTTTATTTTAATAAGCAAACAACGGATATTTACTAATCATTTCATTTATTTCATTTCCAACTTTGCTAATAACAGCTTCATCTTCAATATTACTAATAACCTGATCAACAAAATCAACTACTTTAGCAATTTTATCATCTGTTAAACCACGGGTAGTAATTGCAGATGTTCCTACTCTAAATCCGGAAGTTTGGAATGGTGAACGTGAATCAAATGGAACCATATTTTTATTTATTGTAATATGTGCTTTTACCAATGTATTCTCAACAACTTTACCTGTAATTTCAGGGAATTTAGTTCTAAGATCAATTAACATAGAATGATTATCAGTTCCACCAGAAATAACCTTATATCCTTTTTTTATAAATTCTTCGGCCATAACAAAAGCATTCTTTTTAACCTGTGCCTGATATTCTTTAAACTCAGGTGCTAAAGCCTCACGAAAAGAAACTGCTTTAGCTGCTATTACGTGTTCGAGTGGTCCACCCTGAGAACCTGGAAAAATACCAGAATCCAACAATGATGACATTTTTCTGATTACACCTTTTGGAGTTGTTTTTCCGAATGGATTATCAAAATCTTTTCCCATTAGTATAATTCCACCTCTTGGCCCGCGTAAAGTTTTATGAGTAGTTGAAGTTACAACATGAGCATATTCCAATGGATTGCTTAATAATCCAGCTGCAATTAATCCTGCAGGATGTGCCATATCAATCATTAAGATTGCTCCAACTTTATCTGCAATTTCTCTCATTCGTTTATAATCCCACTCACGTGAATATGCTGAAGCTCCACCAACAATCATTTTTGGCTTTTCTTTTAAAGCAAGCTCTTCCATCATGTCATAATCAACCATTCCGGTTTCTTCTTTTACACCATACGATACTGCACGATATAAAATACCAGATAAGTTTACAGGTGATCCATGAGATAAATGTCCACCATGAGCCAAATCAAGACCTAAAAATGTATCACCAGGATTTAAGATTGTCATAAATACTGCAGCATTTGCCTGTGCTCCTGAGTGTGGTTGAACATTTACCCATTCTGCATTATACAATTGCTTTAATCTTTCCCTTGCAAGATCTTCAGATTGATCAACAATCTCGCAACCACCGTAATATCTTTTTCCAGGATATCCTTCTGCATATTTATTTGTCATTACAGAACCCATTGCTTCCAAAACTTGCTCACTTACAAAGTTTTCCGATGCAATTAACTCTATACCATTTATCTGACGTTCTTTTTCTTTTTGTATTAAATCAAATATTTGTGTATCTCTATTCATGATTATAAATTTTAATATATTTCAAAACAATTTTCCAAAATTAGAGAATTATGTAATGAATAAAAAATTAATTTTAATTTGATTACTAAACTATGACGGAAGTATTTTTTTAATTTCTAAGAACCAAATATTGTTCTATTATTTTAACGATTTTATTGATATCAAATGGTTTAGCAACAAAATCATCACAACCAGAGCTAAAACAATCTATAACGCCTTGAGAATGTGCACAAGCAGTAACAGCAACAACAGGAACTGAAGGATTGATTTCTTTAATTTCGCGGGTTGCTTCGTATCCATTTACTTTTGGTAAACGCATATCCATTAAAACCAGATTATAAGCAGATTTGTTATTTATAAAAACATCTATCGCTTCTTCACCATTATAAACTCTACTAAGATTTATTGGATAAGAAGATAATATTTCATGCAAAAGCATATAACTCACATCATCGTCCTCAACAACGAGAACTTTGAAATTATGTTTCACATCATTTACTTGACTATTTTCAATTACTGATTTATATAAATTCATTCCCCAATGTAAAAAACAATCAATTTTAGTAAGAACTATTCTAATTTCCAATTATTTAACAAATTATTTTTTTGACGAATATCAACATTTTATTAACAAACCACTGTTTTTCATTGATGAACAACTAATATCATAAACCAGATAAGCATTTTAGTTTATAAATAGTTAATTAATTTCCCTTAAAATAAAATCGTATGATAAACTTTTTTTATATATTTAGATTTGAATTATAAACTCTAAAATTATTATCATGGAAGAACAAAATGTACCAACAACAAATCAAAGACCTCAATTCTTGACAGTTTTATGCATCCTAAGTTATATTGGATGTGGTCTTGCAATTATTGGAGGTTTAATGTCTATTGGAAAAATTTCTGGCATTATTAATTTACTTGCTGCGCTTATTTGTTTATATGGTGTTTTACAAATGTGGAAATTAAAGAAAATAGGATTCTATTTTTATTTAGTTGGAGAAATTACACCTATGATTGTTGGAATCGTGACATTAGGATTTGCAGGAATTTTCTCTTTTGCAGGAGGCTTTTTTGCAATGATAGCAGGTTTAATGATGATTTTCCCAATAGTGTTTATCATACTTTACGGTTTAAATTTCAAACATTTACAATAATATTGTTTTTTATAAAATAAAAGCCGCAAAAAGCGGCTTTTTTATTTTAGCTCTTTGTATCATCCTAATTATGGTGATGATGTTCACAAGATTCTCCTGAATCTTTTAATTCTCCTTTTAAATAATCTTCTGTTACAACCTGCACATCTCCTGCACAACCTCTTAATACATCTATTCCAAAAGCATTCAATTTACTCATTGCTCCTGCTCCCATATTCCCGGCTAAAAGTAATTTAACACCTTTCTGCTGAAGAATTCCTGCAATATTAGATTTACATCCACAACCTTGTGGCGATTCAATAACTTCTTTTTCTACTACATTTTTATTATCATCAACTGAAAAAATGGTATAATACTCACAATGCCCAAAATGTTCATCAACACTATTATTCCTTGTTGGTACGGCTATTTTCATTTCTTAATCATTTAAATTATTAAAAATTAGCTTAAAAATTCACAGCAAAACTAACTTATTCATCTGAAATTTCAAGTAATAAATTCCTATAAGCAGAAAACAATTTTGATTTAGATACCATTCCTATATACTTCGCATTTTCAATAACTGGCAAATTCCATGCTCCGGTTGTCTCAAATTTTTCAATTACATCTTTCATGGTATCTTTAAATCCAATATATGAAGGAGGTAAAATCATTAGATTACTAACCATTGTTGATTCATACATTTCTTTATCGAACATTATTTCTCGAATATTATCCATTAAAATAATTCCATTTAATATTCCTTCATCATCAATAACCGGGAAGATATTTCGTTTCGATTTTGAAATGTTTTTTACCAAATCACCTAAATTAGAATCAACATGTATGCTTGTAAAATCATTCTCAATAACTGAATGCAGCTTCATAAAATTAAGTACAGCTTTGTCTTTATGATGTGTAATTAATTCTCCTCTTTTTGCTAACTGAATTGTAAAGATTGAGTTTGGTTCAAAAAATTTTACAGTAACAAATGAAATAGTTGCAGTAAGCATTAATGGAACAATTAACTCATAACCTTTCGTTGTTTCCGCTATAAGGAAAATAGCAGTTAATGGAGCATGTAATATTCCACTTAATACACCAGCCATCCCGACCAACGCGAAATTACTTTCAGATGTATTTAATCCAATCAGATTTAGACTATGAGAAAATAACATACCTGCAATTGCGCCGATAAATAATGAAGGTGCAATTATACCCCCAACTCCACCAGCATTAATTGTTATAGATGTAGCAAATGCTTTCAAAAGTAAAAGTGAGATAAAAAAGAAATAAAAAAACCATTGATTAGCAACTAATCCAAAACCGATATTGGTTTCCATTACTGTTGAAAAATTTTCCGCAAATATCGCTTTTATAATGTGATAACCTTCACCATATAAAGGAGGAAAAAGGAAAATCATAACACCTAAAATCATACCTCCAATAAATATTCTTCTGATATCAGGTATTTTATTTGCATATTTTTCAACCTTAAAAAATACTTTTGAGAAATACACTGAAACTAATCCGGTAAGAATTCCTAACAAAACATAAAAAATAGTATGATGAACCTGATATGGGTCCTTCAGAATAAATTCAAATAAAATTTCATCCTGAAAAAAAACATTAGTAACTATTGCTCCACTTACGGAAGCTATTAGTAATGGAATTAAACTAAATCTGGTTAAATCAATTAACAAAACTTCAATTGCAAAAACAATAGCAGCCAATGGTGTATGAAATATTGCAGAAATAGCACCAGCCGCACCGCACGACAATAATAATGTTACTTCTTTATAACTGAGCTTTAATAAACGTCCTAAATTTGATCCAATTGAAGAACCAGAAGAAATAATTGGAGACTCTAAACCAATTGATCCACCAAAACCTGCAGTTAATATTCCTCCAATAATAGATGAGAAAATTTTATGTGCCCGCATTAAACTATTTCGCTTTGAAATAGCATATAAAATTGAAGCAATGTTATGCTTAACTGTATCACGAATAATATATCTGGCAAAGAAAAAGGTTAGAGCAATTCCAATAAAAGGATAAATAAATATTAATAGATTATACTCGTCTAAACCTTTGTCTTTAAGCAATAATTCTTGCAAATAAAGAACTAAAGTTTTTAAGATTAGTGCAACAATTCCACCTCCCAAGCCTACTATAAAACTTAAGATTAATATGAAATTTCGTTGGCTGATATTTTGTTTTCGCCAAACTAAAAAACGTAATAAGAGTGTTTTTTTTGTCATTAAACAAGTTGGTTATGCCATAAGCTAAACACAATAAATTTAATGATTTTTTCGATTAAAGTAAATACAGTCTAATACTCAGACACTTGGACAAGCACATCCCTGTATGAATTAAATATTTTTGACTTTGAGACAAAACCAAAATACTTACCATCTTTAAGTACAGGTAAGTTCCATGAACCGCTTGAATTAAACTTTTTCATTACAACATCCATATTATCTGTTACACGAACAACTTCAGGAGGAGAAATCATTACATCAGAAACAAAAGTATCTTCATATTTCTCTCTTTCGAACATCACTTCCCGAATATTATCAAGCAATACAATTCCAACCAATTCTGAATCATTATTTATAACCGGAAAAATATTTCTTTTTGATTTTGAAACAGCTTTTATTAATTGACCCATAGAATCATCAATACTTACAGTTACAAAATCTTTTTCGATAACACTATCCAGCTTCATTAAAGTAAGTACAACTTCATCTTTATGATGAGTAAGAAGTTCACCACGCTCAGCTAACCTGTGAGTATAAATCGAATGTTTAGTAAACCCGAGAATTGTAATATATGCAATTGTTGAAGTAATCATTAATGGTATAAATAAGCTATAACCTCCAGTAATTTCTGCTATTAGGAATATTGCTGTTAAAGGAGCATGCATAACTCCGGCCATTAATCCTGCCATTCCAACCAAGGCAAAATTACCTTCAGGTAACTTAACAAAACCAAAAGAGTTAATAAAATTAGAAAGCCAATAACCTGTAACTCCACCAACAAATAATGTCGGACCAAAAATACCTCCAACTCCACCACTGCCATTGGTAATTGCCATTGCAACAACCTTAAGTAAAATAAGCATCCCCAGATAAATTAATATATACCAGTTGTTTTGAAGTACAAACGAAAAGATTTTATCTAACGGTAAACCTTCCGTATTTCCATTTAACAATGATTGTAAAGTTTGTGTTCCCTCACCATAAAGCGAAGGAAATAGAAATATTAATCCAGCCAGTACAGTTCCTCCAATTAAAATCTTTACAAAAATATTTTTTACCTTTTTTAAAGTAGATTCAATTTGCATTGTTGTTTTAGTAAAAAAAAAAGAAATCAAGCCAGAAAGTAATCCGAGTAAAATATAAAAAGGTATAAAATTTAATTCAAAATTCTGTGTATTTGCAACTGACAAAACAACACCTTCACCCATCAGAAAATAAGCTACTGTAGCACCTGTTACAGAAGAAATCAATAATGGGACTATAGAAGTTAAGGTCAAATCTAACATAAGAACTTCCAAAGTAAAAATCATACCTGCTATCGGAGCTTTAAAAATACCTCCAATGGCTCCTGCGGCGCCACAAGCAACTAATAATGCAACCGACTTGAAATTCAATCGAAAATAATGACCTAATGTTGAGCCAATGGAAGCTCCTGTTAATACAATAGGTGCCTCAGCTCCCACTGATCCACCAAAACCAATAGTTAGTGTGCTTGCAACTATAGATGAGTAATTATTATGCGCTTTTATTCGTCCGTTATTTTTAGAAAGAGCGTATAAAATCCTCGAAACACCGTGCCCAATTTTATCTTTGACGAAAAATTTTACATATAAAACGGTTAAGAGAATTCCAATAAGTGGAAAAATTAAAAAAGTAAGATTAAATCCTTCAGCAAATCCATTTGTCAGGAAATGATGCGTATAATGCACTGTAGATTTTAAAAGAACTGCGGCAAGCCCACTCAAAATACCGACTACAAAACTTAGAATAAGAACAAACTTACGTTCGCTTATTTTTTTATTTCGCCATATAAGGATTCTCCGGGAAAATCGTTGCCTTTTTAAATTTATGAAAGAGAGCATTTATTTTATTTAATCACTTTACAAAAGTAATCAAATGATGGGTTTAATGTTCCGTTTTTTGAACAAATTTTAATCTTCAGAGAATTTTTTTAATAAGTTTCTATAAGCTGAAAACACATTTGCACGGCTTACAAAACCAATATATTTGCCATTATCAATTACAGGTAAATTATAATGACTACTCATTTTAAATTTTTTCGCTACGTCTTCCATCGATTCATCAGGAGAAACAAGAGGCGATGGCATAAACATCAATTCATTAACAAAAACGCTATCGTATTTCTCTCTTTCAAACATTATTTCCCGAATATCATTAATAAAAACAACCCCTAAAAAAGTTTGGTCTCCATCAATTACAGGAACTATATTTCTTTTTGATTTGGCGATTACCTTAACCAAATCTCCTAATGTAGCCTCCTGGCATATGGTTAAAAAGTTTGTTTCAATAAGATTCGAGACCTTTAGCATTGATAAGACAACTTTATCCTTGTCATGAGTAAATAATTCACCTCGCCGTGCAAGCTGATATGTATAAACTGAATATTTTTCAAATATTCGTGTAGTAGCAAAGGAAACGCTCGCTCCTATCATTAATGGTAAAATTAACCCATATCCTCCTGTGATTTCAGCAATCAGGAATATAGCAGTAAGCGGAGCATGCAAAACACCTGCAATTAACCCAACCATTCCAACTAAGGCAAAATTAGTATGTGATAATTCTTTTAATCCGAAATAGCTAAATAACTTTGCAAATAATAAACCTGTATTCGCTCCTATAAATAATGTTGGTGCAAAAATACCACCAACACCACCAGCACCAAAAGTTACTGAAGTGGCTATGGCTTTAAATATAATTACCAATGCAAAAATGGAAAAAACCCAGAACATGTTATCCTTAAGGTTGTAAAACAAACTATTATTAAACAAATGTTCGTTAGTACCATGTAAGCATCCATTAATTGCCTCGTATCCTTCTCCGTAAAGCGATGGAAAAAAGAATATTAATAATCCTAATACTGAACCGCCAATTAGCCATTTATAAAAACTATTGCTTTGTTTGTCAAACCACTGTTGCACAGACTTATATACTCGAGTAAAATATACGGAAACCAATCCTGCAAAAATTCCAAGTAGTATATAGTATGGTACGTCGCCAAGAATAAACTTTTCTGTTATTTCAATTGGATATAAAACATCCATTCCTAAAAAAAGATATGAAGTAATTGCAGCTGTAACCGATGCAAATAATAATGGAAGTAATGATGCAATAGTTAAATCAAGCATTATAACTTCCAGAATAAAAACAATAGCAGCAATTGGGGCTTTAAAAATAGCTGACATAGCTCCTGCACCTGCACAAGCTAAAAGCAAAGTAACTTGTCGATAATTTAAGTGAAAAAAACGTCCAATATTCGAACCCCACGCTGCACCTGTTGCAACTGTTGGACCTTCAAGTCCGACCGAGCCACCAAAGCCTACAGTTAAAGCACTAGTAATAATGGATGAAAACATATTATGTCGTTTGATTTTTCCATTATCTTTCGAAATTGCATATAAAGTTGTTGGAATACCATGTCCAACAGGTCTTTTTAATATGTGTTTAGTGAATATATAAACCAGAAGTATACCAATTGCCGGATAAGCAAAGTACATATAATTGTGATATTGATCCCCAAAATCGCTGGTAAGCAAACTTTGAATAAAATGAACTGAATTTTTAATAATTACAGCTGCAAAACCAACAACAATGCCCACAAAAACACTTAGGAACATTATAAATTTTCTATCATTAATTTTCCTAACTCGCCAAATTAAAATTCGTTTTATCAATGATGAAAATACCGTCATGCTGTTTATTAAAGTTTTATATTTTAATCCAATTGTAAAAAAAACTCTTTTTTTTTTAATATCCGAAAATATTAAACATTTAAACTTACAACTTATATCTTATAAGTTAATTCTTTAAGTTTGCATTTTGATATAAATAATTAAAATGATAAAATTTGATAAGTTTACACTTAATAATGGACTAAAAATAATAGTTCATAAAGATCCATCAACAACTTTGGTGGCCTTTAACATTTTATACAATGTTGGTGCAAGAGATGAAGACCCCGAAAAAACAGGTTTTGCACATCTTTTTGAACATTTAATGTTTGAAGGGAGTGTTCATATTCCTTCATACGACAAACCTTTGCAGATGGCAGGAGGAGAAAATAATGCATTCACCACAAATGATATAACCAATTATTATATAACGCTTCCCAAAGAAAATATCGAATCAGCCTTTTGGCTTGAATCTGATCGCATGTTAGGTCTGGATTTTTCCAAGGAAAAACTGGAAATTCAAAAAAACGTTGTAATAGAAGAATTTAATCAGAGATATTTAAATCAACCTTATGGAGATTCTTCATTATTATTAAGACCATTAGCCTATAAAGTTCATCCATATCAGTGGGCAACAATTGGAAAAAATATAAAACACATTCAAAATGCTACTTTAACTGATGTTAAAGATTTTTTCTTTCATCATTATGCTCCTAATAATGCTATTTTAAGTATTTCCGGGAATGTTAAAACAGATGAAATTAAAACATTAAGCGAAAAGTGGTTTGGTTCAATTGATAAAAAAGAAATAGCAATAAGGAATATTCCAAAAGAGCCGAAACAAAAAACTGCCAGAACCCAAACAGTCAAAAGAGATGTGCCTTTTGATGCAATCTATAAAGCTTTCCATATGAGTTCTAAACTGGAAAAAGAATATTATACCACAGATTTAATTTCTGATTTATTAGCTAATGGCAAATCATCCAGATTATATCAAAATCTTGTAAAGGATAAAAAGATGTTTAGCGATATCAATGCATATATTACAGGTGATATTGATGAAGGCCTTTTTATTATTACCGGGAAATTAATGAAATCGATAAAAATGGAGGATGCCGAAAAGGCTATAAATTCTGAATTAGATAAAATAATAGAAGGTAAAATAGAAGATTACGAGATTGAAAAAGTTAAAAATAAATTTGAATCTTTATTTGAGTTTGGTCAGTTAAGTGCTTTAAATAAAGCTATGGATTTGGCTTATAATGAACTTTTAGGTGATGCTAATAAAATTAACCTCGAAGTTGAAAATTACGGAAGTGTCACAAAAAAAGAAATACAGGACGTGGCTACCAAATTATTCAACACGAATAATTCATCTACACTCTACTATTTATCTAAAAAATCAAAGTAATGAATTTAAACAGAAGTCAACATCCTGAATATAAAAATATTGAAGACATAAATATTCCGTCTCCCAAGAAAATATTTCTTGATAATGGAATTGAAACTCATGTTGTAAATGCCGGCACACAGGATATTGTTAAAATAGATATAACTTTTAATGCAGGGAGTTGGCATCAAGAAAAAGCTTTGATTGCAACTACTGTAAACGAAATGCTTACAGAAGGAACAATAAACCTAACATCACAACAAATCTCAGAAAAACTTGATTTTTTTGGTGCTTTTATTAATGCTCAACCCACAAAAGACTTTGGAAATTTAAGTCTTTATACTCTAAAAAAACATCTTTCTGAAACAATAAAAATATTAGAAGATATTATTAAAAATCCTGTTTTTGCTGAAAATGAACTGCAGACTTTCCTGAGTAAAAGAAAGCAAAAATTTCAGATTGAGCTTGAAAAAGTTACCAATATTGCACGACAAGAATTTAATGAGCAACTTTTTGGTAAAAACCATCCGTATGGTATTAAAACCAAAATCGAAGATTATGATAAAGTCAATAAAAGTGATATAGTTCAATTTCATGACTTATACTACAATTCAGAAAACTGTAAAATAATTTTATCTGGTAAAATTGATAATTCTGTTATAGAACTTGTCAATAATCATTTCGGGAATAATGATTGGGGTAATAAAAATAAGATTGCATCAATAAATGAATCTAATATTGGACAATCTGTTATGGAATCGTTTATTGAAAAAAAGAATGTAACACAGTCTGCTATACGATTAGGCAAAATAATTATAAACAAGAACCATCCCGATTTTCATAAATTGAATGTTGTAAATACGATTTTAGGTGGTTATTTTGGGTCACGATTAATGAAAACTATTCGTGAAGAAAGAGGCTATACTTATGGAATTGGCTCAGCTTTGGTTTCATTAAAAAGAGAAGGTTTTTTTGTTATTTTATCAGAAGTTGGAGCCGATGTTTCACAAAATGCTATTACCGATATTTTAGATGAAATAAGAAAGCTTAGAGAAAAAAAAGTAGATATAGATGAGTTAAATCTGGTTAAAAACTATATGCTCGGTGATTTATTAAGATCCTTCGATGGACCATTTGAAATTTCATCAAGCTATAAGAGTATAATTGAATTAGGTATTGAAAGTGATTTTTACCACAAAGCACTCCAAAGTATAAAAACAATTACACCCGATGAAATAATTTTAATCGCAAATAAGTATCTTCAGGAAGATACTTTAATAAGAACAATAGCAGGGAAATACAATTAATATTCTTATTTTCGTTATAGAATTATGCGCAAATCAACTGGATATATTTTTATACTGATTTCCTTGTTTATTTTTAACGTAAAAGGAAACTCTCAAACATTAACAATAGAAAATGTTAGTGTTATTAACGAGCAAGGTCATGTTAGAATATCATGGGAATATACCGGAGCTGAAAATATTAAAATATTTCGGGATAGTACAGCTCTAGATAATCTTTCGGAACTAAAAACTCTTCCATTTTCAGAAAGTTCTTATATTGATGTTTCAGCAAACGCACATAAAAAACCACGTTCATACAAATTGCAAAGTGAAATAACATCTTCAGTAAGATCAAAAATTGTTTCTACTTTTCACGTAACATATTCTTATGATTCATGTCTGCAACAAATAAATTTACAGTGGAAAGATGTTGATACAGAAAATGTTCCAAATCAGTGGATTCCTTCTCAGTTTAAAGTAAATAAAACAGAAGAAGGTATTTTAGAACAGTTTAATGTAAGTGCTACTCAAAATGATTATACTCTTGAAAACGTTCAGGAAAATACCAACTACACTTTTTCAATTGAAACAAGCTGGGCTGGAGAAGACTCTGTAAGTTTTTCTAATATAATTAGCATGTATACAGAAATGCCCGAAAGTCCAGATTATATTAATGCATTATCAGTAATGTCGAACGGAGATAATACTGATTTGCAATTTGAAGTTGCCTCAAATACAGAATTAAATAAATATCGGATTTATAAATCGGACTCTTATAACGGAACATTTGATTCTCTTGAAACCATTGTTTCTTCAGATTATATAGTTAGTGTAACCGATTATAATTCTCAATCAAATAGTGAAATTAGCTATTATAAATTAGCATCTGTAAACGAATGCGGAAATGAAACAACCAATTCAGATGTAATTAACAATATTGTTTTGAATCTTGAGAATACAGATTTTGTTAATACTTTATCGTGGAATCTGTTAAAAGAATATGATTTATTCTCAGGAACCTACGAA